>NZ_JBNCOG010000020.1:0-78443 GCF_051280745.1 Nocardioides ureilyticus
CGCCGACGGCGAGGCAGGTCTGGTGGAGGCGGTGGTGCGGACGGCGGCCGCCGCCGCGCTCCCGGACGACGCCGTGGCGGTGCTGGCCGGGCTCGCCCGGCGGGTGCACCGGGCCCTGCACGCCGACCCGGTGCCCGGCTCCATCACGGGGGTCGCGGGATGAACGGGTCCAGCGGGACAGGGGTGCCGGGGGAGCCGCGTGTGCCCAGGGTGGTCGAGATCGACGGCGAGGGGCACCCGCTCCCGGGGACCGGCACGGCGAGCCTGTGGGACGTCCTCGACGACGCCGGCGCCGCTCCGCCGCTGGGCTGCGCGACCGGGCACTGCGGCGCCTGCACGGTGCTGGTCGACGCCGACCCGGTCCCCTCGTGCCTGGTCCCGGTCTCCCAGGCGGCCGACGCCCGCGTCGCCACGGTCCGCACGGCCCACCTGCCCGAGCTGGTCGACGCCCTGGCGCGGGCGGGCGCGGTGCAGTGCGGCTTCTGCTCGCCCGGCCTGGTCGTCGGGCTCTCGCACCTGGTCCGCGCGGGCGCGGCGGCCGGCGTACCCCTCACCGGCGAGGACGTCCGCGAGGCCCTGGTCGGACACCTGTGCCGGTGCACCGGCTACCAGGCGATCGTGGCCGCCACCCTCGAGGCGGCCCAGGTCGTGCAGCGGTGAGCGCGACCCTCGGCACGGCGGCGCCCCGGGCGACCCGCGCGGCCGCCACCCGTCCGGGTCTGGTCCTGGCGATCTGCTGCACGAGCCTGTTCCTGGTCACCGTCGACGGCAGCATCGTCCACGTCGCCCTGCCGAGCATCCAGCGGGACCTCGGCGGCGGGCTGAACGGCCTGCAGTGGGTGGTCGACGGCTACCTGATGGTGATGGCCTCGCTGCTCGTGCTCGCCGGCAGCGTCGCCGACCGCCTGGGGCGGCGACGGGTCTTCGTCACCGGCCTGGTCGTCTTCGCGGCCAGCTCGCTGCTGTGCGGGCTGGCGACCTCGTTGCCGGTGCTGGTCGCGGCGCGGGTGGTGCAGGGGGTCGGGGCGGCGATGCTGAATCCGGTCGCGCTGTCGATCATCGTCGGCGCCTATCCCGACGTACGCCGCCGCGCCCGCGCCATCGGCGTGTGGAGCGCGGTCTCGGGGCTTGGCACGGCCGCCGGCCCGCCGATCGGCGGGCTCGTCGTCGAGCTCGGCGGCTGGCGCTGGATCTTCCTGCTGACCGTCCCGGTCGCCGCGGTCGCCCTGGCGCTGACGACGAGGTTCATCCCGGAGAGCCGGTCGCTGCTGCCGCGCCCGGCCGACCCGCTGGGCCAGGCGCTGCTCACCGCCTTCGTCGCCGGGCTGGTCTTCGCGCTCATCGAGGGCCCGCACCGCGGCTGGACGGCTCCGGTCGTGCTGGTGGTCGTCGGGACCGCGCTCTCGCTGGGGCTCTTCGTCCGTCACGGGCTGCGGCACCCGGCTCCGCTGATCGACCCGCGGCTCTTCCGCGCCCGGGGCCTGCCCGTCGCGGTCGCGTCGGCCATCGGTGGCTTCGCCTGCTTCGGCGGCACGCTCTTCGCCCTGTCGCTGACCCTGCAGTCGGGGTCGGGCTACGACGCGCTGGCGGCCGGGCTGATGGTGCTCCCGCTGGGGCTCGCCGCCCTCGCGACCTCGCCCTGGGTGGGTCCGCTGGTCGGGCGCGGCCACGCGCGGCTGTGCCTGGCGCTGGCCGGCCTGCTGCTCAGCGCGTCCGCGGGCGGCCTCGCCGTCGTCCTCGGCGATGGGTCGCCCCGACCGTCGGTCCCGCTGCTGGTCGCGGTGCTGGTCGTCTTCGGCGTCGGCTTCGGGCTCCTCAACCCGCCGGTCACGGCGACCGCGATCGCCGGCCTGCCACCCGACCGCTCCGGCGTCGCAGGCGCCATCGCCTCCACCTCCCGCCAGCTCGGCCTCGCCCTCGGCGTCGCCCTCGCCGGCACCCTGGTCACTGCACAGCGAGCCGGCAGCCCGGGCTGGCTGGTGTGGGCCGGCCTCGCCGCGGGTGGCAGTGTGGTCGTGCTTGCCGCCGGGTGGCGGAGACGGTCGCGGTCGCGGTCGCGGTCGCGGTCGCGGTCGCGGTGAGTCTGCGTCACTTCGCCCACTATGGGCTACCCGAAGAGCGACCTCCCGCCCAGATTGGGCGCCCTCCGCCCCGATGGGCCCGGCGTCGGGAGACGTCCCTATGGGGACGCCGCGCACTGTGCAGGTCGACCTTGCGTCGCGAACTTCCGGGGCATCCACCATGTCGGAAGGCCAGGACACCGGCGACGAAGCGTGTCTCGGCGGCACACGCCTCGACCTAGTAGAGCCCGGTCCACCACGGTACGTTTTCCTGAGTCCCCAACAGATGTGGAGAGCAAGTGGATTCAGCCACCGCGGAAACAGTGACAGCGATCGCTGCAGCGCTCACAGCAATGGTAGCCCTGACCGCGCTTCTTTTGGCATATGGGCAACTCGCCGAATCCCGTGCTCTCCGTCGCGAGCAGGCGCAACCATACGTTGTTGCCTTTATGGAATCAGGCGGAGTATCCCCGCACTTCGTCGATCTGGTCGTGCGCAACTTCGGAGCGACAGCAGCTTTCGATGTCCGGGTAGAGACGAAACCGAATTTGCAACGCTCAGACGGCCAAGGTGGCGTCGAGGATGTTCAACTCTTCGACGCGTTGCCCACCCTGGTGCCCGGGCAGGAGTGGCGTACCTTCTGGGACTATTCGCCAGAGCGGTCCAATGTCGATTTGACTGGGCGACACGAAGTTGTAGTCACATTCAGCGGGGCCGATGGGCGCCGCTTCAAGCCACTCCGCTATGTCCTCGATTGGAACACTTTCACTAATCGCAGATGGGTCCAGCAATACGGAATCCATGACGCGGCAAAGGCGCTGCGTGAGATGCAGTCGACAGTCAAGCGCTGGCAAGACAGCCCACGAGGTGGTTTGGCCGTTTACACGCGGGATGGCGACGCGGTTGATCAGCGGCGCCGCGACGAGGCCGCCAATGCACGGCGCCGACACGAGGAACTGACGAGGCGAGTCATTTCTGACTCGGAGAGTGCGAGCCCCGACGAGGCAGAAAGCTGATCGTGATCGCTGCACAAGCGGTAGATCTGGGCAAGGTCCTGGCTGAGACTTTTGCTTGGATCAACCTATATGTGGCTTTCCCCGTTGGCGTCGTCGGATTCGCCGTTGCAATTTGGCAAGTTCGCCTGTCACTTGCTGCAAGCGAAAAGGCGCTCACCGCAGCTCAGTCAGCTGAACGCGCCGCCCAAAGAACCGCCACGTCCATCAGGCGGAACCTTCAAACGAACCAATTGCATTCTCTGTCTGAAACCGGGACGCGCCTGGAGCGGGAACTTGCTAATCTGGCGCGAGCGGAGAGACCTGAATCTCAGACGATCGTAGACATACTACGTTCCTGGATCGACTCGGGACGACGCGTCAGCGCCAACCTAGAAGCGCAGGACACTCAGCTGAGGGGAACTCTGGACGCATCCGTTGATGCATGCGCAAAAGCACGGAATAGCTACTCGCGTGACTCTTTTGAACACGCCACGCAACTCGCGTGGGAAGCGCTCGACCTGGTGGAGGTGGTACTCTCCATGGCGTCCCGAGTCGCGGATGACGTCATCCAAATAGAGACGTCAACCCGGGTGGCACTCGAGACGCAAGAGCTCAACGGCGCGGCCCGTCAACCGTGACTGCACTACCGGGGCGTGCCGGGCTGCCCGCATCATTCCGCCGCCTTCCGTAGCGCTACCCGGCTTGCCAGGCATGTCCCATGCCTGGATGTCGGCGATGACCCGCCAATGCGTAACGGCCGACGCGAGCTCACCCTTCCCGGGGTGAACCGAACCACGGCTCCCCTGTGAACTCTCGATCCGCACCAGTCATCTCGAACGAGTACGGACGCGGCTGTGGGAGTTCCTCAGGAACGAACCGCTCATCGTCGGGATGGCAGAACAACCACTGGCTCGCACCGAGGGTCGTTTGGAGGTTGAAAAACCGCTCCATCGCCGTGGTTCCGGTCTGCTCCATGTCAGCTCGCCCTTCGTGAACGCGTTCTACAGCGACGTTCGCGTCCACCAGGGGCTCGATACTGCTCATCAAGAGACCCAACTTCCGGGTCATCGGATAAGTGATGCCCCACGCCGTCATGAACCCGACGCCGTCCCAAGGCTCCGCGCTCGGATCGGCCACAAGCGCGACCGGATCATCCGATGTAATCAGTGACCTGCGCTCGAATCGCACCAGCGTCCAAGGGCGCCCGACGATGAACTTCAGGAGCTCGTCGGCCAAGTCGAGCATCTGCTCAAGATGCTCGGCAACGGGCCGCTTGACCGGCGGACCGTCCGGTCCCGTTGACATGGCCCAGAGGCGCTCGACCAGATCGTCGGTTACCTGCTGTCCGGTCTCCGCCAACCTTCTGCGCAAACCGGACTTTCCCGCTGCGCCGATCTGGAGACGCGTCATCATCGCTGCTGCCTGATCAAGGCTGCGTCGCTGCACGGGTACCCGCGTCGCTTGCAGCGCGATGAAGTAGCCGAGGGTCATCCGGTCCTCGGCTACTAGTGGCCAGGCGCCACGCTCAATTCTGGCGAGTACCGCGGCCGCCGCCCCTTCGATCTCAGACAGAGCCCGTTCGACTACGTCACTGCCGTCTGGGTGACCATCGAGTGCGTAGAAGTTCTTCGCCACCGACGCGTCCCTAACCGATTGGATGAAGCGATGGTCGCCAGGCAGAGGAACAGTCGCGATGCGGTCGTCGGCCGCGAAACCCCGGAGGTAGAACTGGGGAACAGTGTGATGGCGCTTCGAAACCTGCTGCTTCTCCGACTCCACGACATAAGTGTGCCCGCCGCACGCGGCGTTTCAGGCATGGGAAGTGAGCCAAACCAGATGTCAGCCTCGGCGCGGGGCAACGGCAGGGAGACGTGCCCGCCCTGCGCGGCTGAGGGTACGTCACTTCGCCGCCATGGGGGCGGTGGCCACGGTGCGGTTCGGTGCCGCCACGGTGCAGCGCGCCACCACGGCTCCGTGCGAGCACGGGCAGACGGGCGCGTCTGACCGCGAGCGGAACCTGGGCGAGCCAGCGCTGTGTGAGGCGGGAGCCCGGTTAGCGTCCGGGGGTGGGCAGTCGTCGCCGATCCGGTGCTCGTGGGCGCAGCGCGTCACCGCGCCGTAGCGGGACGCGACAGTCAACGACCGCTGCCGTCGGTCGGGCCGGGTGAGCGGCTGGGGGTCCTCGACGTCCCGTACGGGACGCAGGTCGACGGCGCCACCTGGCACCTGGGGATCAAGACCCATCTGTACGTCGGGCGCACCCTGCCCGCGCACCTCGCGCCGTACGCTCCGGGCCGCACACGCTCGGCCGGTTCATCGAGAACTCGCTCAACCCCGATGACGAGGGCACGGTCGAGGAGCAGGTTGGCAAGGTGATGGTGGAGCGGATTGCCGCAGCCTCCGACACGGTGGGAAGCGACACCACCGGCCTCGCCGACCTCGCGCAGCTCCGCGGGGCCGACTGGCTGCCGCCCACGGCCCTCACCGAAGGCGGCACCTGACCGGGGCTCCCGGCCATGGGGAGGACCGCCGCCGCGGATCCGCGGCGCAGTGGGGGAGGTCCCTACCCCTCGCTTCGCCCGAGGGCGATCATCTCCGCACGGTCCACGACCTTGATCCGGGCGCGTCCCTCCGCCTCGCCGAGCGCCACCTCGGCGGCATCGAGACGCTCCCACTCCGCCCAGGTGGTGACGTCGAGCCCTCGGTCGCGCAGCTGGGCGAGCACCTCGGCCGAGTGCGGGCGCGCGGGGCCGTCCACGCCGGCGGTGTCGGCGAGCAACATGCCGACGGTCTGCGCGGCGTCGGACTTGGTGTGCCCGATCAGACCCACCGGTCCGCGCTTGACCCAGCCGGTCACGTAGAGCCCGGGCACCGGCTCGCCGTCCAGGTCGAGCACCCGGCCGCCGTCGTTGGGCACGACGGCCAGGGTCTCGTCGAAGGGGATGCCGGGCAGGGCGTCGGAGCGGTAGCCGATCGCCCGGTACACCGCACCGACCGGCCAGTCCACGGTCTCCCCGGTGCGCCGGGCCCGGCCGGTGCCGTCGAGCTCGGTGACGGCTGTGCGCAGGCCGACCACGCGACCGTCCTCCCCGAGGATCTCCACCGGGTCCTGGCAAAAGTGCAGGTGCACCCGGTGCGGTGCCTCGCCCGGCTCCCGAGCGGCGTACGTCGTCAGCACGTCGACCGCCAGCTTCACGCTCTTGGTGCTCCGGAGCAGCTCCAGCGACGCCTCGTCGAACTCGAAGCCCTCGGGGTGCACCACCACGTCGATCGAGGGGGAGTGGGACAGCTCCCGCAGCTCCATCGGGCTGAACTTCACCTGCGCCGGGCCGCGGCGGGCGAAGACGTGCACGTCGGTGGTCGCGTTGCGCGACAGGCCGGCGTGCACGTTCGGCGGGATCTCGGTGGTGAGCAGCTCGTCGGCGGACTTCGCCAGCACCCGGGCCACGTCGAGCGCCACGTTGCCGACGCCGAGCACGGCCACCGAGGTGGCGGCCGGGTCGAACGGCCAGTCACGAGGCGCGTCGGGGTGCCCGTTGTACCAGCGCACCAGGTCGGCGCCGCCGAAGGAGCCCTCGAGCTCGACGCCGGGCACCTCGAGGTCGCGGTCGCGCACCGCGCCGGTGGCGACCACGACCGCGTCGTAGAGCTCGTGGAGCTCCTCGACCTTGACGTCGCGCCCCACCTCCACGTTGCCGAAGAAGGCGATCTCGTCGCGGGAGAGCACCCGCCGCAGGGCCTTGACGATGTCCTTGATCCGCGGGTGGTCCGGGGCGACGCCGTACCGGATCAGGCCGTACGGCGTCGGGTCGCGCTCGAGGACGTCGACGCTCACCTCGCGGCCGGCGTCGCGGCCGGTGGTGGTGAGCAGGTCGGCCGCGTAGATGCCGGCAGGGCCGGCGCCGACGACGGCGACGCGGAGCGGGCGCAGCATGGTGAGGGACCTCCAGATGAGGGGGTGGGTGCCGAGGGCGTCTGCGGCAGGACGGCGCGATAGCCGACGGGCTATTGGATACAACTCTGCCCGGTGGGTGGTGGCTGAGCAAGGCGACCGGCGCCTGTCGCAGAGATGTCACATGGTGTCATGCGGCCGAAACAATGGATCCCTACGTTGGATACAACATCCGATCGGGAGTCGGATGCGACGACGGAGGAGAGAGATGGCCAAGCGACCGCTGAGCCCGCGAGCCCTGGAGGCCGCGCGTCGCGTGCTCGCCGACGTGGACCAGTGTGCCGACCCCGTGGCGACCGCCCGACTGCTGCCCCCCGAGGTGTACACCGGCGAAGAGTTCTGGGAGTTCGAGAAGGAGGCCGTCTTCGGCCGCGAGTGGCTGTGCATCGGGCACGTCAACGAGATCCCGGAGCCGGGGGACCAGCTGCCGCTGACCATCCTCGACGAGCCGATCGTGATGCTCCGCGACCTCGCCGGCGACGTGCGCGTCATGTCCGCGGTCTGCCAGCACCGCGGGCAGCCGCTCTTCGGCGGCCTGGCCGGCGAGGGCCGGGACCTCGCCGCACCGTGCCTGAGCGGACGGGTGATGAAGTGCCCGTACCACAACTGGACCTTCGACCTCGACGGTCGCCTGGCCGCCGCGCCCGCGATGACCGAGACCGTGCCCGTGAAGCGCCTGCGGGAGACCATCCGGCTGCCGCAGATCCGCCACGAGGTCTTCCACGGCATGGTGTTCATCAACTTCGACGACGACGCCGCGCCACTGGCGCCGACGGTCGCCCGGATGGACGAGGAGCTGGCCAGCTTCGGCATGGACGAGCTGGTGCCGATGCCGGCGTTCGTCTTCGAGGACCAGCAGTGGAACTGGAAGATCCACCACGACAACGCCCTCGAGCCGTACCACACCAGCTACGTGCACCGCGGCGTCCACGAGGCCGCACCGGCCAAGAACGCCCGGTTCTACCCCTTCGAGGAGGGCGACGGGCAGGTCATGCACCCGACGTACCTGCTCGACGAGAACGCCGGCCTGGCCAGCACCGACGGCAAGCGGACCACGGCGATCATCCCGGGCCTGACCGACGAGCAGCGCAAGCGGGTGATGTTCGCGTCCATCCCGCCGATGCTCTTCTCCATCCTGCAGCCGACCTTCGTGCAGCTGGCCTTCATCTACCCCAAGGGCCCCGGCTCCTTCGACCTGCGCCGAGTCAACCTCTACCCCAAGTCGGCGGTCGAGGAGCCGGGCTTCCAGGAGGCCTACGAGAAGTTCATGGAGCGCAAGGCGCTCGCCATCCACCAGGACGCCGTCACCACCGCCGCGCTCCAGCAGGGACTGCGCAGCCGGTTCGCCCCGCGAGGGCCCCTGTCGTGGATGGAGTCCAACATCCCGCAGCTCAACCAGTGGCTCATCGAGCGCTACCGAAAGGCCCTCACCGACGATGTCTGAGACCGCAACCGTCGACCTGACCGCTCTGCTCGAGCGGCTCGACGCCCTGGAGTCCCGTGAGGCGATCACCGGGCTGATGACCTCCTACATGGCCGCCACCGACGCTGCCACCGACAAGGGCGTCAAGGTCGCCGCCCTGTTCACCGAGGACGGCCAGTGGGAGAGCGTCGGCCCGCACGGCAACCCGGGATGGGCCGCCCAGGGCCACGAGGCGCTGATCAAGAAGTTCGACCGGAACGTGGAGCGGATGCCCTTCTCGGCGCACTTCGTCACCAACGCCGCGATCCAGCTCGACGGCGACACCGCCCGCGGGCAGTTCATGTACTTCCAGGCCTGCACCTACCGCGGCGACCAGCCGCTGTGGATCGCCGGGTCCTACGACAACGACTTCCGCCGGGTCGACGGGCGCTGGCTGCTGTCGTACATGCGGGTCCACAACTTCTTCACCACGCCGTTCGACCAGGGCTGGGTGAAGGTGCCCCACCTGAAAACGCCCTGAGCGCCGCGCACGCCCCGCCGGACCGCCACCGAGACGACACGAGGACCCCACGATGACCTACCGCCACCAGGTGCTGCGCAACCTGCAGTTCGGCACCCTGCCGACCTTCATGGCCGCCCAGCAGAAGAAGAACGAGCTGCTCCTCGCCCACGGGCTCACGCCGTACGCCGTGTGGGCGCCGGCCTTCGGCGGCCTGCACCACATGGTGCTCGAGGCCCGCTTCGAGTCGATGGCGGCCTTCGAGGCCGAGCACCTCGCCACCAAGAAGATCGACGGCATGGCGGCGCTCAACGCCGAGCAGCTGGCGTGCACCATCCCCGGCACCGCCCACGACCAGCTGCAGCGGTTGGGGCTCGACGCGTGACGCTCACCCAGCAGGGGTGGTACCAGTGGCACGCGCCGTACGACGACCTCCTCTCCGAGCACACCGACCGGCTGGAGGTCGTGCAGCAGCTCCTCGTCGACGTCCTGGACGACGCGCCGGCCGGCCCGCTGCGGGCGGTCAGCGTCTGCTCGGGCCAGGCGCGTGACCTGCTGCCGATCCTGATCAGCCACCCCCGGGGAGCCGAGACCAGCGCCACCATGCTCGAGCTCGACCCGCTCAACGCCTCGTTCCTGCACGGTGCGCTGGGCAGCACCGCGCTCACCGACGTCCGGGTCGTCGTGGCCGACGCCGGGCAGAGCGACGCCTACGCCGGCGCCGTCCCGGCCGACCTGGTGCTGATGTGCGGCGTCCTGGCCAACGTCGACCTCGCCGACGCCGTCCGGACCGTCGACCTGCTCCCCGCGCTCTGCGCACCCGGCGGCACCGTGGTGTGGAGCAGCCACGGCGACGGGCTGGCCGACGTCGACGCCGTGCTCGCACGCCTGGAGGACGGCGCGTTCGCCCGGGTCGCGCTGCACCGCACCGCGTCGTACGTCGTGGCCGCCCACCGCTTCACCGGCGCGACCGCGCCCCTGCCCGCCGGCCGGCGTATCTTCACCTTCCGCACCCGCTGACCCTCGATCGGAGACCGCCGTGCACCTGACCCCGTCCGAGGTGGAGAAGCTGCTGCTGTCGGTCGCCGGCATGGTGGCGCGCGACCGCCGGGCCCGCGGCGTGCGCCTCAACCACCCGGAGGCGATCGCCCTGCTCTCGACGTGGGTCGTCGAGCGGGCCCGCGAGGGTGCCCTCGTCTCGGACCTGATGGAGCAGGGCCGCGAGGTGCTCGGCCCCGAGGACGTCATGGACGGCGTCGCGGAGATGCTCCACGACGTCCAGGTCGAGGCGACGTTCCCCGACGGCCGCAAGCTGGTGACCATCCACGACCCCATCGGCGCCGACGACGCTGCGGAGGGCCCGGGCGCGGTGCGGACCGGTGCCGGCACCGTCGCCCTCAACGAGGGGCGGGACACGATCACCCTCGTCGTCGAGAACACCGGGGACCGGCCGATCCAGGTGGGGTCGCACCTGCACCTGCCCGACGCCAACCCGGCGCTGGCCTTCGACCGTGCGGCCGCCCACGGCTACCGGCTCGACGTCCCGGCCGGCACCTCCCAGCGCTTCGAGCCCGGCTCCTCGCGCGAGGTGGTCGCGGTCGCCCTCGCCGGAGCCCGCCGGGTCCCCGGCATCCAGCCCGGAAAGGCCCTGTGATGGTCCAGATCACCCGAGCGGCGTACGCCGCGCTCTACGGCGCCACCGTCGGCGACCAGGTCCGGCTCGCCGACACCGACCTGTGGATCGAGGTCGAGCGGGACCTGACCGTCGGCGGTGAGGAGGTGGTCTTCGGCGGCGGCAAGTCGATCCGCGAGTCGATGGCCCAGGGGCTCACCTCCCGCGCCGACGGCGCGCTCGACACCGTCGTCACCAACGCCCTCGTCCTGGACTGGTGGGGGATCGTCAAGGCCGACGTCGGCATCCGCGACGGCCGGATCGTGGCGCTGGGCCGGGCGGGCAACCCCGACATCGCCGACGGCGTCCACCCCGACCTGCACATCGGTCCCTCGACCGACGTGATCGCCGGGGAGGGCAAGATCCTGACCGCGGGCGCGGTCGACTGCCACGTGCACCTGCTCTCGCCCTCCCAGGTCCACGAGGCGCTCGCCACCGGGATCACGACCGTGGTCGGTGGCGGCACCGGCCCGTCGGAGGGTTCGAAGGCCACGACGGTCACGCCGGGTGCCTGGCACCTCGCCCACCTGCACCGGGCGCTGGACCCGCTGCCGGTCAACGTGGTGCTGCTCGGCAAGGGCAACACCGTCTCGGCGGACGGGCTGGCCGAGCAGGCGCTCGCCGGCGCCGGGGGCTACAAGGTGCACGAGGACTGGGGCTCCACCCCGGCCGCCGTGGACGCCGCGCTCTCCGCAGCGGGGGAGTGGGGCCTGCAGGTGGCGTTGCACTCGGACTCGCTCAACGAGGCCGGGTACGTCGAGTCCACCCGGCGCGCGATCGCCGGCCGCTCGATCAGCGCCTTCCACATCGAGGGCGCGGGCGGCGGGCACTCCCCGGACATCCTCACCCTCGCCGGCGACCCGAACGTGCTCCCGGGCTCGACCAACCCCACCCTGCCGCACACGGTCAACACGGTCGCCGAGCACCTCGACATGCTGATGGTCTGCCACCACCTCTCGCCCGACGTCCCCGAGGACCTGGCGTTCGCCGAGTCCCGGATCCGCGCCACGACCATCGCGGCCGAGGACGTGCTCCACGACCTCGGCGCCATCTCGATCACCTCCTCCGACGCGCAGGCGATGGGCAGGATCGGCGAGGTGGTGACGCGCACCTGGCAGGTCGCGCACGTGATGAAGGCCCGCCGGGGGACGCTGGGCACCTCGCTGCCGGCCGACAACGAGCGCGCCCGGCGCTACGTCGCGAAGTACACGATCAACCCGGCGGTCGCGCACGGCATCGACGCCACCGTGGGCTCGGTCGAGGCCGGCAAGCTCGCCGACCTGACCCTGTGGGAGCCGAAGCTCTTCGGCGTTCGCCCCTCGGTGGTCATCAAGGGCGGCGCGATCGCGTGGGCGGCGCTCGGTGACCCGAACGCCTCGATCCCGACGCCGCAGCCGGTGCTGATGCGGCCCTCCTTCGCCGACACCACGGGCGCCGACCGATCGGTCTCCTGGGTCGCCCCGGCTGCCCTCGACGCCGGGCTCGCCGAGCGCCTCGGGCTGCGTCGGTCGCTGCTGCCGCTGCAGCCGACCCGGGACGTCACCAAGGCCGACATGCGCAACAACGACGCCCTGCCACGGATCGACATCGACGCGGAGACCTTCGCCATCGCCGTCGACGGCGAGCCGGTCCTGCCGGCTCCGGCCGACCGGCTCCCGATGGCCCAGCTCTATTCGATGTTCTGAGCGCCGGACCGACCATGACCGCACCGGAGCTGGTGGCCCTCATGCTGGCCGACGCGCGGCTGCCCACGGGCGGCCACACCCAGTCCGCCGGGCTGGAGCCCGCCGTCCGCGCCGGTCTCGGCGCCGAGGGGCGGGCCCTGGGGGAGGTGGCGGCCTACGCCCGCGACCGGCTGCGGACCGTGGTCCGTGTCGAGGCGGGCGCCGGTGTCGTGGCCCGGCACCTCGCCCTCGCCGGCGGTGACCCGCTGACGGTGGTGCCGCACTGGGCGGCGCGGACCCCGAGCCGGGCGCTGCGGGTCGCCTCCGCCCGGATGGGGCGCGGCTACCTCCGGCTGGCCGAGCGGATCTGGCCCGCCGTCCTCGACCACCTGCCCCGCGACGCCGAGGTCGCCCGACCGGTCGTCCTCGGCGTGGTCGGCGCCGTCACCGGCCTGGGCCCCGAGCAGGTCGCCCGGCTCACGGCGTACGACGACGCCCAGACCGTCGTGGCCGCCTCGCTGAAGCTGCTGCCGGTCGACCCCGCCGACGCCGCGGCGTGGCTGGTCGGGCTGCACCCCGACATCGAGGACGTCGTCGCCGCCGTCGCCGGACTCACCGACCCCACCAAGATCCCGGCCTGCGGTGCTCCGCTGGTCGACCAGCACGCCGAGCAGCACGCCACCGAGAAGATGAGGTTGTTCCATGCCTGAGCCACGTCCGTCCCGCGCCCTGCGCCTCGGTGTCGCCGGTCCCGTCGGCACCGGGAAGAGCTCCCTGATCGCCACCGTCTGCCGGGCCCTCTCCGCCGAGCTGGAGCTGGGGGTGGTCACCAACGACATCTACACCGACGAGGACGCCCGCTTCCTGCGCTCCGAGGGCATCCTCGCCGCGGACCGCATCCGCGCGGTCGAGACCGGTGCCTGCCCGCACACCGCGATCCGCGACGACGTGACGCCCAACCTGATCGCGGTCGAGACCCTCGAGTCCGACTACGCCGCCGCCGGCACCCCGCTCGACGTCGTGCTCGTCGAGTCCGGTGGCGACAACCTGACCGCGACGTTCTCGCCGGCGCTGGCCGACGCCCAGGTCTTCGTGCTCGACGTCGCCGGCGGCGGCGACGTCGCGCGCAAGGGCGGGCCCGGCATCGCCCGCGCGGACCTGCTGGTGGTCAACAAGACCGACCTCGCGCCATACGTCGGCGTCGACGTCGAGCGCATGGTCGCCGACGCGCGGGCGGCCCGCGGGGGCCGCCCGGTCGTCGCGCTCTCGAGGACGGACCCCGCCTCGGTGGCCGAGCTCGCCGACTGGGTCCGGTCCGTGCTCCGCGCGCACCGCGCCGGAGCGCACACCCCGGTCGACCCCGGTCCGATGGCCCCGCACACCCACGCCGACGGCACGAGCCACAGCCATGCGCACGCGCATTGAGGTCGAGGCCGGCGGCGCGGCGCCGCCCAGGGTCCGGCTCGGGCACGGCCCGTTCCAGGCCCGTCGGGTCCGCGGCGCCGAGCCGGGGGTCGTGCGGGTCGCGCTGGTCGCCGACCAGGCGCTCCTGCTGGCCGGCGACCACGTGCGCATCGAGGTCGACGTTCGTGGCGAGGTCACCCTGGACGTGCTGGAGACAGCCGGCACGGTCGCCTACGCCATGCGCGGCGGCGCCGCCCGGTGGGACGTCGTCGTCAGGCTGGCCGACGGTGCCCGGCTCACCTGGCACGGGGAGCCCTTCGTCGTCGCCGCCGGGGCAGACGTGCACCGCACCCTCGACGTCGACCTGACCGAGGATGCCGCCGCGACGCTGCGGGAGTCGGTGGTCCTCGGGCGCACCGGGGAGGTCGGCGGTCGCCTCGTCACCTCGACCCGGCTGACCCGAGCAGGCCGGCCCCTGCTCGTCGAGGACCTCGACCTCGGCGAGCAGGCGCGTGCGGGGTGGGCGGTGCTCGGCGGCCACCGCTGCCTCGACAGCCTGACCACCCTGGGTCACCGCCTGCCCGACGGTGCCGGCGTGCTGCAGCTCGACGGCCCCGGCTCCGTGGCCCGCTGGATGGGCGCCGAGCAGCACCGCAGTCCCGTGGGCCGCCTGGGCCGGGAGCGGGCGGCATGACCGCCCTGGGGCCGAGGACCGAGCCCGGCGCACGGCGTCCCCGCGGCCCCGACGACGCCTCGGCCACCCTGCTGCTCATGCTCGTCCTGACCTTCACGACGGGCGCCGTCGACGCGGTGGGGTACCTCGGCCTCGACAAGGTCTTCGTGGGCAACATGACGGGCAACGTGGTCATCCTCGGCATGGCCCTCACCGGGGTGGAGGGCCTGCCGCTCCTCGGACCGTGCCTGGCGCTGGGCGGCTTCCTCCTCGGCGCCGCCGTCGCGGGGAGGGTCCTGCGCCGCAGTCGACCACCGTGGGACGCCCGGGTGGTGCTGCTGCTGGCGAGCGTGGGCCTGGTCTGCCTCGCGCTCGCGGCCGTCGCGACCGCGGTGCGGCTCGAGGGCCAGGCGGGCGTCGCGGCGTCGACGGCGCTCGGCGTGGTGATGGGGCTGCAGGCCGGGACCGCCCGGTTCGTCGCGGTCCGCGACGTCACCACGGTGGTGGTCACCTCGACGCTCACCGGGCTCGCGGCCGAGTCGTTCCTCGGCAACGGCGCGGCGCGGCGGCAGCCGGGCGCGAGCGCTCGCCGGGTCGCCGCGGTCGCGCTCATGCTCCTCGGTGCCCTCCTGGGCGCGGCGCTGCTCCAGGTGCACCTCGCGCTGGGCCTGCTGGTCCCGGGCCTCCTCGTCCTCGCCGTGGCCGGGTACGCCGCAGCCCGCTTCCGCTGACGCGGGAGCGGCGGGTCAGCCGGCAGGCGGGCGGTAGGTCACCCGCAGCGCGTTGGCGACCTTCCGCAGCGACCCGTCGGACGGGGCGTTCACGACGCCGAGGGAGCCCGCGGACGAGCGCGCGACCATGGTGCTGGACCCGCCGCCGTCGAGGTTGAGCGCCTCGTCGGCGCCGAGGTCGGCCATCGTCTCGGCGAGCTCGACCATCGTCGCGCCGCGGCTGGCGGCCTGGCGGCCGTCGACGACCAGCAGGAGCACCTCGCCGGTGTCGCGGTCGATGCCGAGCGCCGTGCGCGGGTGCAGCTCGCGGTCGTCGACCACCTTCACGACGCCCTCGTCGACGAGGATCCGGTTGCCGCTGATCGCCATCCGCGGCCCGCCCTCCAGCCAGCGGGTGACCCCGAGCCGGCTGCCGCGGGGGATGGCGGCGAGTGCCCGGGCGCCCTTGCCGCGACCGATGAGCAGCGTGCCCTTGATGGCGCGCCCCTTGGTGAGCTTGGCCCGCTTCTCCACGACCCGGCCACCGCGGACCACCAGCATCCGCACGTTGCGGCGTTGGCCGCTGGTGACGCGGTAGCCCGAGGTGCGGCCCCAGTCGGCGGTGTAGACCCCGATCCCGCCGGGCCGGACGAAGGGCGAGTTGAGGTTGGTGACCTTCAGCTCCGGCCGCTGCCGCACCGACGTGCGCATCGGCACCTCGACGATGTCCGGCCGGCCGCCGCGGCGGACCACGAACGAGGCGTTCCACCCGTGCGTGCGCGCGTGGAGCAGCCCGCGGCCGGCGGCCTGGCCGACCCCCAGCGGGGCGTCGGTGTCGCCGATGTCGAAGAAGTCGCCGTTGACGCCGCCGACCGTGTCGGCGCCCGCGACCAGGGCGGGGACGGTCGCCGTACGGGCGATCCGGCCGGGGCCGGCGTAGTCGAGCCCGACCCCCGGGACCGACGGGTCGACGGTGAGCAGGTGGAAGCGCTGCGGGCCGCGTGCGTCGACCTGCTCCCAGCGGGTGAGGGTGACGCCGGGGGCGACGACGGTGCGGACCGGTGGCGCGGGCTCGGCACGGCGCAGCAGCCGGGGGACCACCGGCAGGTCCGACGTCAGCCAGCCGCGCTGGCCGTCGGAGGTGTGCAGCGGCCGGCGGTCGGCCTCGGCGCGGGCCGCGGGGGAGCGGTCGGCCCCGGGGTCGGCCGCCACGGCCGTCGTACCGGCCGTGGTCAGCGCCACCGCGCAGGTGAGGACGCCGGCGGCCAGGCTCCGGGACTTGGGGGGCCGGGACATCAGGGGAAGGTGGGCACGCACCTGGTCAACGGTAAGCCGATCGACGGCCGACCACAGGAAGATGGACGATCGCGTCCTCGATCGTCACGACGCCGGGGACCCGGGAGCCCATGGCGACGAAGGTGTCGCTGACCGCCGTGGCGAGCAGGTAGAGGTGCTGCCCGGCGGGGACGTCGACGGCCACCGAGGGGAGGTCGACCCGTCGCTGCTTGCCCTCGACGGGAAGCGGCTCGTGGAGCGGCAGGACGTTGTTCTGAACCAGCCGCGCGTCGAGGGGCGAGGTGCCGATCGCGAGCCCGAGGAACGCCCGGTTGTGCACGCCCGGGGCCGTGACCTTCCCGGTGAGGTATGGCGTCCCCGCGACCCGGATCGGGCCGGCAGCGACCGGGACGGCCACCGGTGCGCCGACGCTCGTGGTCGTCGCGACGGTGCCGACCGCGCGGGTCCGGTTGGCGCGAGGGCTGGTGATGGTGGTGCAGGTGCCGCTCGGCGTCGCCAGGTGCATCCGGCCGAGTCCGCGCAGCCGGGTGCCGTCCCGCTTGAGCACCCGGTCGAAGAAGCGGACGTTGAGCCGCTCGAAGTCGCCGCCGCCCAGCCGCCGGCTGCACGGGTCACCGGTCGCGCCGGTGCCGGCCGGCAGGATCGCCGGGAGCACGTGCCCGCCGTTGTAGCCGACGAAGATCGAGCGCTTGCGGGCGCCGGCGGTCATCGCCTTGCGCCAGTTCTGGAAGCCCTGCTCCAGCGGGAAGAGCCCGTCGGTGGTGCCCTGGCCGAGGAGCATCGGGATGTCCAGGCGGCGCCCGTGGTCGACGTGCCACTTCGGGCCGTTGCGCCGCATGAACTCGACCATGTCCTCGGTGCCCGGGACGCTCCCGTCGGGCCAGGTGCCGAGCACCGTGCCCTCGACGAGCGCCTTGTAGACCGTGCCCGGCAGCGCGTCGCTCAGCAGGGAGATCGCGCTCAGCGCGAGCGCCCACTCGGTGCGCACGACGTCGTCCGGGGCGAGGCTCTGGCTGAGGTCGTGCCAGGTGATCTGCGGCGCCAGCGCGTCGAAGAGCGGCCGGCCCCTGGTGCGCAGCAGCTCGAAGGCGGCGAGGTACTGGTAGCCGCCGCCGTAGCTGCCGCCGATCGCGCCGAGCCGCGGGTCGCCGGGCCGGTCCTGCTCGACCCACGGCAGCCGCGCGACCAGCCGGACCAGCCTGCGCACGTCGTGCCCCTCGAAGCGGGGGTCCTCCACGTGCGCGTGGCCACCGGAGGTGCCGAAGCCGCGCTGGTCGAAGGTGAGGACGCCGTACCCGGCGTCGACGAAGGCCTGCACCTCCTCGAGCTCGGCGCGCGAGCCGCCCCAGCCGTGGCTGTGCATGACCATCGGCACCGGCCGCTTCCGCGACGCGCCGGCTGGCTTGAAGATCGTGTAGCAGATGTCGACCTTCGCGGTCTCGCCCGGCTCCGGGACGCTCTGCAGGCAGCCGCTGCGCTCGGTGACGCGCTGGGCGGCGCGCTCGGCGGGCTCCGCCGTCCCGGCGGTGGCGGGGACCGGCCCGGCGGTCAGGGTGCCCGCGAGGGCGACCAGGGCGGTCATCAGGGTCGCAGCGGTTCGGCGCATCGGGTCCTCGGGGTCGGTTCGGTTACCAGTCGGTAAACGTCCGGAGGTGGCGCAGGTCACGGACCCGTCGAACTAGGCTGCGGCGGGTGCGCCCGTGGAACACCTTCGTCGAGGGCGACAACCTCGACGTGCTGCGCGCCATGGCGGCCGCCGGTGACCAGGTCGACCTGGTCTACGTGGACCCGCCGTACAACACCGGCAACGACTTCGCCTACCGCGACGACTTCCGCGACGAGGGCGGCCGCCCCGCGAGCCGGCACGCCGCCTGGGCGGCGATGATGCGCCCGCGGCTGGAGGCCGCCCGCGACCTGCTGCGGGTGACCGGTGCGATCTTCGTCAGCATCGACGACCACGAGGCCGCGCGGCTGCGGCTGCTGATGGACGAGGTCTTCGGCGAGGAGTGCTTCCTCGCGCAGGTCGTGGTCAACCTCAACCCGAAGGGCCGCCAGCTCGGCCGGGGCTTCGCGACCAGCCACGAGTACCTCCTCGTCTACGCCCGGGACCCCCGCCGCACGGTCCTCGACGCGACCAGCGCCGAGGCGGTCGACGAGCGCGACTTTCCGCTGACCGAGGAGGGCACCGGCCGCCGCTACCGGCACCTGCCGCTGCGGAACACGAACAAGAAGTTCAACCCCGCGACCGCGCCGACCCTGCACTTCCCGGTGTGGGGCGACCCGAGCGACGGCCGGGTGGCGACGGCGCCGTTCGCCGGTGCCGCGGAGGTGCGGCCCGTCTTCGGCGACGGCCGGCCCGCCGTGTGGCGGTGGAGCCGGCCGCTGATCGACGAGCGCCCCGACGACCTGGTCTGCCGCGTGGTCCGCGGGCGGACCGGCGAGCGGGTCGACGTGTTCCAGAAGGACTGGCTGCACCGCGAGGGCGGGCGGCGCAAGAAGCTCACGACGATCTGGCTCGCCGAGGAGGTGGGCTCGACCGACACCGCGGTGGCCGAGCTCAAGGCGCTGGTCGGGCACGTCTTCGAGTCGCCCAAGCCCACCGGGCTCGTACGCCGGGTGCTCGCCACCATGCCCGACGACGCGGTGGTGCTCGACTTCTTCGCCGGGAGCGGGACCACCGGCCACGCCGTCGCCCTGCAGAACGCCGCGGACGGCGGCAGCCGGACCTGCGTCTCGGTCAACTCCGCGGAGCCGACCCGGGTCGGCTCGAACGCCCACGCCGCCGGGCTGCTGACGGTCGCCGACATCACCCGGGCCCGGCTGCGCGCCGTCGACGCCACCCTCGGCGGCGGGCTGGAGGAGCGCCGCCTGCACTGACCGGAGCGACCGGGCCACCGGGCGACCGGCCCTCAGCCGACGTCGGCGGCCTTCTCCAGGGCGGCGACCTCGTCGTCGAGGTGGGTGAGCAGCCGTTGCAGGTGCGGCACCGTCCGCCGGCAGCCGGTCAGCCCGAAGGCCATCTTGTCGGCGTAGGAGGTGCAGGTGATGTTGAGCGCCATGCCGTTGATGGGGATGGACAGTGGGTAGGTGCCGTCGAGCCGGGCGCCGTTCCAGTACTGCGTGGTGCGGGGGCCGGGCACGTTGCTGATGATGACGTTGTACGGCGGCCGCACCAGCCCCTGCATGCGCAGCAGCGGCAGCACGATGGCCGGCGCCTGCCCCAGCGCGCTCATCGCCACGATCTGCGCGGGCGTCATCGAGGACAGCGCCTCCTTGCCGTCGCGCATGGAGGCGTGGATGGCCTCGAGCCGGTCGGCGGGGTCCTCCCGGTCGGTCGCGAGCTTCACCATCACCGCGCCGACGGCGTTCCCGCCGTCGGTGGAGGCGAGGTGCGACTCCTTGGCGTTGAGCCCGACCGGCACCATGGCGACCAGCGCCGAGTCGGGGAGCGCCCCGAGCTCGCGGAGGTAGCCACGCAGGGCGCCGGCACACATCGCGAGCACCACGTCGTTGATGGTGGTGCCCGTCGCCCGGCTGATCGCCCGGAGCCGCTCGATCGGCCAGTCCTGGGCGGCGACCCGGCGCGATCCGGTGATCGCCTGGTTGAGGATGGTCCGCGGCGCGTGCAGCGAGACGGCCGAGGTCTCGTTGCGCAGGCCCTTGTTGAGCGTGCGCACCAGCGCTGCCGGCATGCCTGCGGCCTCGGCGGTGATCCCGAGCGCGGTGCGCAGCGCCTGGACCGGGACCTCCGACAGCTGGGGGGCGCCGGCGGGAGGACGCCCTCCCCGGGCGCGGCCCGGACCGCCGTTGCGGGGGCGGGCCTCCCAGGGCGCCCGCATGCCCCGCTCGTCGGGATCGGGGCTGAGCACGCTCTGCAGCAGCCGCATCGCCGAGACGCCGTCCAGCAGGGCGTGGTGGACCTTGGTGTAGAGCGCGACCCGGCCGTCCTGCAGGCCCTCGATCACGTGCGACTCCCACAGCGGGCGGTCCCACGCCAGCCGCGTGCTGTGCAGGCGGCCGCACAGCTCGAGCAGCTCCCGGACGCGGCCGGGGCTCGGGAGGGCGCTGTGGCGGACGTGGTGCTCGACGTCGATCTGCGCGTCGGGCTTCCAGACCAGCTGGCCGCCGGTCCGCAGGGACCGGTGCGGGTGCTTGCGGAACAGCGGGGAGAGCTCCTGGACGTCGCGCATGCACTCGTACATCTCGCGGGTGTACTCCGGCCCCGCGTCCTCGGGCTTCTCGAAGAGCTGCAGGCCGCCCACGTGCATCGGCATGCTGCGGTTCTCGGCGAGGAGGAACGCCAGCGAGGTGGGGTCGATGGGAGTGACCACGGGGGCCTTTCGTCGCGAGGGAGCAGCCGGCCGAACGCGAGCGCGCGGCCAGGGGGTGAGTGTGACTCCTGGTGACGTCCGCCACAAGGGCTGAGCCGGGTGTCGTCCACAGCCTCGGCCGATCCGGCGTTCCCCACCGGCCGGGCTCGTGGCGGACCGCCGGGCCCGCCGGGCTCCCTAGCGTCGTCGCTGCGCGCCGGGCTGGCCGGTGCCGGGAGATGGAGGTACGTCATGGGGAAGCGGGTCGTGGGTGGGACAGGAACCGGTGTGGCCGGGCTAGTGGCCGGGGTCGCGGCCGGCGTGGTGGTCGGTGGCGTGGGTGGTGGCGTGGGCGGTGCGGCCGCCGCCGGGTCGGGTGGCGCGAGCGCCGCCACCTACGAGCCGCACCCGAGCACGATCGTGGAGATCACCGGTGACAAGCTGCACGGCTTCGAGATCTACCGCTACGACGGCACCGAGCAGTTCCCGCCGGTCGACTCCGAGGCCCGGGCAGAGTGCCGGGGCTACGACACCCAGGTGCTGCGCGTGCGCTGCCGGACCGAGGTGCGCACCTGGTACCGCGACCTCGGAGAGATGAAGCGGGCGATCAACTACGCCCAGTCGACCGCCGGGTCCTGACCCGGGCAGCGGCCTCGGCGGGGCCGGCGGGGCCCCCTCTGGCACCATCGGAGTCATGGAGGAGCCGGGGCCGCTCGACCGACTCCGGGACCGGGGTCGCACGTCGGTGCGCGCGCGGCTCGCCCGTCTGTCGGCCAAGCGCTGGCAGATCGCGCAGTGCGCGATCGCTGCGGGGGTGGCGTGGTTCCTGGCGGCCGACGTGCTCGACCACCCCACGCCGTTCTTCGCCCCGGTCGCCGCGGTGGTCTCGCTCGGCACCAGCTACGGCCAGCGGCTGCGCCGGGTCGCGGAGGTGACCGTCGGGGTCGCCGTCGGCGTCCTGGTCGGGGACCTGCTCACCCTCCAGATCGGCAGCGGCGCCTGGCAGCTCACGGTGGTCGTGGCGCTGGCGATGACGACGGCCTTCCTCCTGGACGGCGGTCAGCTGCTGGTCACCCAGGCCGCGGTGCAGGCGATCATCGTCGCGACCCTGGTGCCCGACCCGGGGGCGGCGCTGGTCCGGTGGACCGACGCCCTCGTCGGTGGCGGCGTGGCGCTCGTCGCGGCGACCGTGGTCCCCTCGGCGGCCCTGCGCCGTCCGCGGGAGCAGGCGGCGGTGGTGACGCGGAAGATCGCCGGGCTGCTCCGGGCGGCCAGCGAGGTGATGGTGGAGGGCGCCAGCGAGCGGGGCTTCGAGCTGCTCGCCGACGCGCGCGCCACCGACCGGCTCATCCGCGAGCTGCAGGCCGCGGCGGACGAGGGGCTCTCGGTCGTCGCGTCCTCGCCCTTCCGGTTCCGCCAGCGCGGGAACCTGCTGCGGATGGTGGAGCTGGTCGAGCCGTTGGACCGGGCACTGCGCAGCACGCGGGTGCTGGTGCGCCACGTCGCCGTGGCGGCCTACCACCGGCGGCCGGTGCCGCCGTCGTACGCGGGGATCGCCAGCGACCTCGCCGACGCCGCCGAGGAGGTCGCCGAGGAGCTCGCGGCCGACCGGCTGCCCATCGCGGCGCGTCCGGCCCTGCTCGCGGTCGGGGACGCCACCGGGCGGGTGGAGCGGGCTCCGGAGATGACCGCGGACGTGGTGCTCGCGCAGCTGCGAGCGGTGACGGTCGACCTGCTGCTCATCACCGGGCTGAGCCAGCTCGAGTCGACGAACGCCCTGCCCCCGCCACCGCGCTGACCACCGATCAGCGGCCGGGCGTGCGGCCCAGACCGTTGCGCAGCTCGCGCACGACGGAGTCGACCACGGCGACCAGGTCGCCGGAGGACTCCTCGGCGACGGCCCGCTGGCGCTGGTACGACGCCCCGCGGACGGGGATGTCGGCCACCGAGGCCAGCTCGGCGGAGCAGCCCAGCCGCTCGGCCACGGGCTCCAGGCGCACCAGCAGGTCGGCGAGGTCCTCGGTGACCAGCCGCTCACCCGAGTCGGCGTCGAGGATGACGATCGCGTCGAGGCCGTAGCGGGCCGCGCGCCACTTGTTCTCCTGCACGTGCCACGGCGGCATCGTCGCCAGCTCCTCGCCGGCGGCTGCCCGGGTGTCGAGGTCGACCACCAGGCAGTGGCACAGCGCCACGATCGCGGCCAGGTCCTCGAAGGAGGAGACGCCGTCGCAGACCCGGTTCTCCAGCGTCCCCAGGTGCGGGGCGGGGCGGACGTCCCACCGGATCTCGCTCAGCTCGTCGACGACGCCGGTCTGCACCTGGTCGGCGGCGAAGCGCTCGAACTCCGACCACCGGGCGAACTGGAACGGCAGCCCCGCGGTCGGCAGCTGTTGGAACATCAGCGCCCGGTTCGACGCGTAGCCGGTGTCCACGCCCGCCCAGATCGGCGAGGACGCCGAGAGCGCCTGCAGGTGCGGGTAGTGGTTGAGCAGCGCGGAGAGGACCGGCATCACGCGGTCCTGCTCGGGCAGGCCGACGTGGACGTGCACGCCCCAGATCAGCATCTGCCGGCCCCACCACTGCGTGCGGTTGATCAGCTCCTCGTAGCGGTGGCCCTCGGTGAGCTGCTGGGCGGTCCAGGAGGCGAACGGGTGGGTGCCGGCGCCGTACAGGTCCACGCCGAGCTCGTCGGCGACCGGCACCACCACCTCCAGCGTCTGCTGCAGCTCCGCGACCGCCTCCCCGACGGTGTGGCAGACGCCGGTGACGACCTCCACGGTGTTGCGCAGCAGCTCCTCGTGGAGCCGCTCGGGGTCGGACAGCCGCTCCCGCGCAACGCGCAGCAGCTCGGCGGCGCCGTTGACCAGGTCCCGCGACCCGCGGTCGACCAGGGCGAGCTCCCACTCGACGCCGAGGGTGGGCTCGGGCGAGGCCCGGAAGTCGATCCGCACACACCCAGCGAAGCACACGACCGGTGGGCCGATCGGGCGCCGGAGGTCGCTGTCTAGCATCGGCGCCATGCCCGAGGAGAGCCCCGTCCGCACGTACACGCAGACCCTCGACTTCTGCCTGCGCGTGGGTGAGCTCCTCCTCTCCTCGGGGGCGGGCGCGGCCGACGTGACGGCCTCGATGCAGGCGGTCGCGCGGGCCCTCGGGATGCGCAACGTCGACGTCGACATCACCTTCATCTCGCTGTCGATGAGCTACCAGATCAGCCAGGACGAGCCGCCGCTGATCCAGCTGCGCCAGGTCAAGCAGCGCGCGATCGACTACGAGCACCTCACCCGCGTCGACCACCTGGTCCGCGCGGTCCTGCGCGAGGAGCTCGACCTCAAGCAGGCGCGCACCGAGCTCGGCCGGATCACCTCCTCCGGCCACGACCGGCCGCGCTGGGCGATCACCCTCGGCTGGGGCGTCATGTGCGGCGGCATCGGCCTCCAGCTCGGGGGTGACGCCGCCGTGGTCGCCATCGCCTTCCTGGCCGCGGTCGTCATCGACCGGCTCCAGCTGCGGATGTCGCGCCAGCGCTACCCCGCCTTCTACCAGCAGGTCGCCGGCGGCGCGGTGGCCACGATCATCGCCCTGGCGGTGGCCGCGACGCCCCTGGCGCTCAACCCGTCCCTGGTCGTCACCGCGAACATCATCATGCTGCTGGCCGGGATCGGCTTCATGGGCGCCCTGCAGGACGCGCTGACCGGCTTCTACATCACCGCCGGCGCCCGCCTGACCGAGGCGCTGCTGGCCACGGCCGGCATCATCGGCGGTGTCAGTGGGGGCATCACGCTGGCCTCGGCCCTCGGCGCCGACGTCCCCGCCCTCGACCCGGGCCGGGGGAATCTCTCGACCCTGGGCCTGACGGTGCTGGGGTCGGCGATCGCGGCCGGCGCCTTTGCCTACGCCTCCCACGCGCCGCGCCGCATCATCGCGCCGATCGCGCTTGTCTCCGCCGTGGCGATGCTGATCATGCAGACGCTGTCGGTGCCGGGCATCGGCCGAGCGTGGTCGGTCGCGCTCGCCGCGTTCTTCGTCGGGCTGGTCGGCTACACCGTCGGTGGCCGGCTCCGCGTCCCACCCCTCGTGGTCGTGGTCTCCGCCATCGTGCCGATGCTGCCGGGCCTGTCGATCTACCGCGGCCTCACCCTCCTGGCCGAGGGCGGGATGTCCACCAGCGCCGGCCTGCTCGCCATGGTGACGGCGGCCTCCGTGGCCACGGCGCTCTCGGCCGGCGTGATCTTCGGGGAGTACGTCGCGCAGCCGGTCAAGCGCGAGGCGGCCCGCCTCGAGAGCCGGCTCTCGGGGCCGCGCCTGGTGGGCCCGGTGCGGACCCGCCCCGAACGGACCTCCCGCTCGCGGCGGTCGGCCCGTCGGGGAGGGGCGGACACGGTGGGCTGACCGGCCGCCGCGGTCCGCAGGCGGCCGGCCGGTGTGCCGAGGAGATGGGCCGAGGAGATGGGCCGAGGAGGGGTCAGACCACCGTGGTCTTCGCGGGCAGCACCTTCTTCGACACCCGCGCCACGACGTCCTGGTAGCGAGCGCCGGCCAGCTTGCCGAACCAGTGCAGCGCGTGCGCGTCGGAGCCGACCAGGACCCGCGCCTTGTTCCCGAGGATGCCCTCGACGATGATCTCCGCGGCCTTCTCGGGGGTCATCTTCGCCAGCTTCTTGTCGAAGAACGACGCCGTGGCGGCCTGGTCCTCGCGCGAGGAGACGCGGGCGTTGCGGGCGATCGCGGTCTTGATGCCGCCCGGGTGGACGACGGTGACACCGACCGGGTGGCCGGCCGAGAGCAGCTCGATCCGCAGCGCCTCGGACATGCCGCGCACGGCGTACTTGCTGGCGTTGTACATCGACTGGCCGGGCATCGAGACGAGCCCGAAGAGCGAGGACAGGTTGACCACGTGGCCGTCGCCGGAGGCGATGAGGTGCGGCAGGAACTCCTTGGTGCCGTGCACCACGCCCCAGAAGTTGATGCCGATGATCCACTCCATGTCGGAGTAGTCGAGGTCGTCGAAGTCCCCGGCGAGCGCGACGCCGGCGTTGTTGACCACGACGTTCACCCGGCCGAGCTGCTGGGCGACCGAGGCGGCGTAGGCCGCCATGGCGTCGCGGTCCGCGACGTCGAGCCGGTCCGAGCGGACCTCGCGGGCGCCGGCGGCGCGCGCCTGCTCGGCGGTCTCGGCGAGGCCCGCCTCGTCCACGTCGGAGAGCGCGAGCAGGGAGCCGCGGCGAGCGCAGTCCAGCGCCAGGGCCCGGCCGATGCCCGAGCCGGCTCCGGTGATCACGACCACCTTGTCGTCGAGCGTCTTCATGCGGACACGTCCTCTCGGCTGTTCTGGGTGGGGGCGGCCACGGCGGAGCCGGGCAGCGATGGGTCGGTTCGGCGGGGCGCGCCGCGGACGGCGTACGCGGCGGTGTCGAAGGCGCGCAGCGCGGCCCGAAAGCCGAACGTCGTGCGCGGCCAGAGCGTGGTGTTGCGGCCGTGCTCGTCGAGGTACCAGCTCGAGCAGCCGCCGCGGTGCCACACGGTCCGCCTCATCCGCCGCTGCAGGGCGTCGTTCCAGCGGCGGTTCGCGTCCTCGGTCGGCTCGAGCGCGGCGTACCGGTTGACGCGCATGGTGCGCAGCGCCTCGCGCAGGTACTGCACCTGCGACTCGATCATGAAGACCATGCTCGAGTGGCCGAGGCCGGTGTTCGGGCCGACCAGCATGAACAGGTTGGGGAACTCCGGGATGGTGGTGCCCTTGTACGCCGCCATGCCGGACTCGCGCCACCGCTCGGCGAGGCTGCGTCCCCGGCGGCCGACGACGTGCTCGGTGAAGGGGAGCTCGGTGGTGTAGAAGCCGGTGGCGACGATGAGCACGTCGATCTCGCGCTCGGTGCCGTCCGCGGTGACCACCGAGGTGGGCGTCACCCGCGCGATCCGGTCGGTCACCAGGTCGACGTTGTCGGCGGCGAGGGCGGGGTAGTAGGTGTTGCTGATGAGGATCCGCTTGCAGCCGATCTCGAAGTGCGGCGTCACCTTCGCCCGCAGCGCCGGGTCGGAGATGCCGCGGGCGATGTTGAGCTGGGCCGCCTTCTTCGCCGGCAGCGCGATCTTCGGCTCGACGGTGAACGCGGGGACGTAGCTCTCCCGGCCCCAGTAGATCGCGGTGCGGTAGAGCTTCTGCAGGCCCGGGACGCGACGGAGCGCCGCCCGCTCGAGGGCGGAGTAGTGGCGGTCGTTGCGGGGGATCACCCAGGGCGCGGTGCGCTGGTAGACGTCGAGGCGGCCGGCGACCTTCTGCACCTCCGGCACGATCTGGATCGCGGAGGCGCCGGTGCCGATCACGGCCACCCGCTTGCCGGTGAGGTCGACGTCGTGGTTCCAGCGGGCGGAGTGGAAGAGCTCGCCGGTGAACCCCTCGATGCCCTCGACGTCGGGCAGTCGCGGCTCGGAGAGGCCGCCCGCGCCGGCGACCAGGGTGCGCGCCGACCAGGTGCCCGCGCTGGTGCGCACGGTCCAGCGGGCGGCGGCGTCGTCCCAGGTCGCCTGCTCCACGGTCGTGCCGAAGCGGAACCGGTCGAGCACGCCCGACTCGCGGGCGACCCGCTGCAGGTACGCCTGGATCTCCGGCTGCTGGGAGAACGACATCGACCAGTCGGGGTTCGGTGCGAAGCTAAAGGAGTAGAGCTGGCTCGGCACGTCGCAGGCGGCGCCCGGGTAGGTGTTGTCGCGCCAGGTGCCCCCGACGTCGTCGCCCTTCTCGATCACGACGAAGTCGCGCTCGCCGTCCTCGTCGAGCTTGATCGCCGCGCAGAGGCCGGCGAAGCCGGCGCCGACCACGAGGTGGTCGACGTGGCGGACGGTGCCGTCGGCGGCACCGGCGTCGGCGCCGACGCCGTCCGGCGCCTGGGTCGTCGGGTACGAGGTCATGGGCTCGACGGTATTGCCGCTATTGAACAACCGTCAATAGACTGGGGGGCGTGACGGCACCCACACGCACCCGGCTCTCGCCCGAGGAGCGGCGCACCCAGCTGCTCGACCTGGGCGTGCGACTGCTCGCGACCCGCTCGCTCGACGAGCTGTCGATCGACGTGCTCGCCGAGGAGGCGGGGATCAGCCGCGGGCTGCTCTACCACTACTTCGGCGGCAAGCACGCCTTCCACGAGGCGGTCGTCCGGCATGCCGCGGACGACCTCATCGCCCAGACCGCGCCGCCCGAGGACGGCGAGCCGCTGGAGCGGCTGCTGTCGTCGGTCACGGCGTACGTCGACTACGTGGTGGCCAACCACGCCGGCTACGTCTCCCTGGTCAAGGGGGCCGCGAGCGGGAACGACACGCTCCGCGAGATCTACGAGGAGGCTCGCACCGCGCTCACCGGCCGGATCTTCACCGAGGACCCGTGGGGCGACGTCATCCCCGACACCGCCGTCAACCGCCTCCTGGTCCGCGGCTGGTCGGCGATGGTCGAGGAGCTCGTGCTCGCCTGGGTCGCCGATCCGACCGGCGTCACCCGCGAGCAGCTGCTCGACGTGGTGGCCGGCTCGCTGCCCTCCCTCGTCGAGGCCGCCGCGCAGCGGGGGTCAGCCCAGGAGCGGTCCTGAGCCGACCACCTCGGCGAGCTGGTCGAGCCCCCACTCGAGGTCCTCGAGGCTGATCACCAGCGGCGGGGCGAGCCGGATCGTCGAGCCGTGGGTGTCCTTGGCGAGGACGCCGCGGGCCATCAGCGCCTCGCAGACCTGGCGGCCGCTGCCGACCGTCGGGTCGATGTCGACGCCGGCCCACAGGCCCCGGGTGCGGACGGCGACGACGCCGTGGCCGACCAGCGACTCGAGCCGCTCGCGCAGCACGACCCCGAGCTCGGTGGCCCGGGCCTGGTGCTCGCCGGTGGCGAGCATGTCGACGACCGTGCGGCCCACCGCGCAGGCGAGCGGGTTCCCGCCGAAGGTCGAGCCGTGCTGGCCCGGCCGGAGCACCCCGAGGACCTCGCGGTCGGCGACCACGGCGGAGATGGGGACGATGCCGCCGCCGAGCGCCTTGCCGAGCACGTAGACGTCGGGCACGACGTCCTCGTGGTCGCACGCGAAGGTGCGGCCGGTCCGGCCGAGGCCGGCCTGGATCTCGTCGGCCATCATGAGCACGTTCGTCCGGGTGCACACCTCACGCAGGCCGCGCAGGAACCCGTCGGGCGGCAGCACGACGCCGCCCTCGCCCTGGATCGGCTCGATGAGCACCGCGACGGTGTCCTCGTCGATCGCGGCCTCGAGCGCCGCGAGGTCGCCGTACGGCACCTGCACGAAGCCGGGCGCGAACGGCCCGAACCCGTCCCGCGCGTCCGGGTCGTCGGAGAAGCCCACGATCGTGGTCGTCCGGCCGTGGAAGTTGCCCTGCGCGACGATGATCTTCGCCCGGTCCGCCGCGACGCCCTTGACCTCGTAGCCCCACTTGCGGGCGACCTTGATCGCGGTCTCGACGGCCTCGGCGCCGGTGTTCATCGGCAGGACCAGCTCCTTGCCGCACAGGTCGCCCAGAGCGGCGCAGAAGCCGGCGAACTGGTCGTGCACGAAGGCGCGGCTGGTGAGCGTGAGGCGGTCGAGCTGCTCGTGGGCCACGCGCAGCAGCTCGGGGTGGCCGTGGCCGAAGTTCAGCGCCGAGTAGCCGGCGAGGAGGTCGAGGAACCGGCGGCCCTCGACGTCGGTCATCCACGCGCCCTCCGCGTGTTCCACGACCACCGGCAGCGGGTGGTAGTTGTGGGCGGTCCGCTCCTCCGCACGCGCGAACGCGGTGCGGATGTCGGCGGTGGCGTCGCTGACGACGGTCATGGGGCCTCCTCGTAGGTCGCGCCAAGATTGTCAGACAATCCGGCCGGGCGCCGAATCTTCCGGCTGGTCCTCCTCGATGGTGGCCGCCGCCGTGCCCAGGACCAAGCCGACGGCCCCACGGGTTGCCGCGTCCGTACGCCGGGTACGGGGCGCGCATGCCTCCCACCCCCAGCTCCCCGGCGAACGGCGAGATCCCGTCGGGGGCGACCGGCGAGCTCGCCGGCGCCGTCCTCGTCATCACCGGCGCCTCCAGCGGCATCGGCCGGGCCACCGCCCTCGAGGCCGCCGCCGACGGCGCCCACCTCGTCCTCGCCGCCCGCGGCATCGGGTCGCTGGACCTGGTGGCCGCCGAGTGCGACGACGCGGGCGCGGCCTCCACCATGGTCGTCCCCACCGACGTCGGCGACGACGACGCGGTCCGCGACCTCGTCGACCAGGTGCTCGCCCGCCACGGCCGGCTCGACGCGTTCGTCAACGCCGCCGGTGTCGTCGCCTACGGGCGCACCGAGGAGGTGCCGGCCGAGGTCTTCGACGGCGTCCTGCGCACCAACCTGCACGGCTCGGCCAACGTCGCGCGCCACGTCGTCCCCGTCCTCCGGGGCCAGGACCACGGCACGCTCACCCTCGTCGGCTCGGTCGTCGGCCACATCGCCGTGCCCGGCATGTCGGCGTACGTCGTGAGCAAGTGGGGCGTGCGCTCGCTGGCCCGCCAGCTGGCCATCGAGAACGCCGACAAGAAGGGCGTGCACATCTCCTACGTCGCGCCGGGTGGCGTGGACACGCCGATCTACCAGCAGGCGGCCAACTACGACGGCTTCGAAGGACGTCCGCCGCCGCCCGTGGCCAGCCCCGAGCGGGTGGCGCGGCAGATCCTCTCCCGCGTCGGCGGCGGCCTGGCCCGCTCCCAGCTGCTGCTGAGCAACGAGGTCATCCGGCTCGGCTTCACCGCGCTGCCGTTCGTCTACGACGCCATCATCGGCCCGTTCTTCCGGCACGGGGCGATCGACCGGCTGCGGCCCGTCGAGCCCCACCCGGGCAACGTGCTCGCCTCCCGACAGAGCGGCAACAAGATCCACGGCGACCAGGGCAACGCCCTGGTCGGCATCACCCGCAACGTCCTCACCCACCTGCGGAGGTGACTGGGTGACCGTCGGCACTCAGTCGTACGACGCCGTCGTCATCGGCGCGGGCCCCAACGGGCTGGTCGCCGCCAACCACCTCCTCGACCAGGGGTGGTCGGTGCTGGTCCTCGAGGCCCAGCCCGACGTGGGCGGCGCGGTCCGCAGCGACCGTGAGCTGCACCCGGACTTCGTGCACGACACCTTCAGCGCCTTCTACCCGCTGGCGGCCGGGTCGCCGACGATCCGCTCCTTCCACCTCGAGGAGCACGGCCTGCGGTGGCGGCACGCGCCCGCCGTCCTCGGCCACTGCCTGCCGTCGGGGGAGTGGGCCATGCTGCACCGCGACCGCACCGTCACCGCGGCCCTCATGGAGGCCCAGCACCCCGGGGACGGCGACGCCTGGCTCCGGCTCTGCGAGACGTGGGACCGCATCGGCAACCAGGTCGTCGGCGCGCTGCTCACGCCGTTCCCGCCGGTCCGGCCCGGCCTCTCCGCGCTGGCGCGGCTGCGCAGCGTCGGCGGCCTCGACTTCGTGCGCGAGATGCTCACCCCGGTCGTCGACCTCGGCCGGCACCGCTTCGGCGGGTTGGCGCCGCGGATCCTGCTGGCCGGCAACGCCGGCCACTCCGACATCCCGCTCGGTGCGCCGGGCTCCGGCCTGATGGGCCTGCTGCTCACCATGCTGGGCCAGACCGTCGGCTACCCCGTCCCCGAGGGCGGCGCCGGCATGCTCGCCCAGGCGCTGGCGAGCCGGGTCCGGGCGCTGGGCGGCACCATCCGCTGCGACGCCGAGGTGGTGCGGGTCGAGGTCGACCGCGGCCGGGCGAGCGCCGTACGCACCGTGGACGGCGAGCGGTACGCCGCACGGCACGCCGTCGTCGCCGACGTCGTCGCGCCGCACCTCTACGGCGGCCTGGTCGCGCCGGAGGACCTGCCGGCGCGGCTGCTGCAGCGCATGGACTCCTTCGAGATGGACCCCGGCACCGTGAAGGTCGACTGGGCCCTCGACGGCCCGGTCCCGTGGCGGGTGGAGCCGCCACACGCGCCCGGCACCTTCCACGTCGCCGACTCCGTGGAGCAGATGTCCGCCGCGCTCCACGACGTCAACGCCCGCACGATCCCGGCCCGGCCGTTCATGCTCGCCGGGCAGATGACCACGAGCGACCCGACCCGGTCGCCGGCCGGCACCGAGTCGCTGTGGGCCTACACCCACGTGCCGCAGGACGTCGCCCGCGACCTCGGTGAGGACCCGGTCCGGGGTGTCTGGGACCGTGACGAGTGCGAGCGCTTCGCCGACCGGATGCAGGCACGGATCGAGGAGCTCGCCCCCGGCTTCGGCTCCAAGGTGATGGCCCGCCGCGTGCTCGGCCCGAGGGAGATGCAGGCGCGCAACGCCAACCTCATCGGCGGCGGCGTCAACGGCGGGACCTCCCAGCTGCACCAGCAGCTCGTCTTCCGCCCGGTCGCGGGCCTGGGACGCTCCGAGACGCCGGTCCGCGGCCTCTACCTCGGCTCCGCCTCGGCCCACCCCGGCGGCGGCGTGCACGGAGCCTGCGGCATGAACGCCGCCCGCGCGGCCGTCGCCCACCGCCGGGTGCGCCGGCTCGTCCCCGGCCGCTGACCGACCCCCCGACCCCGTCGAGGTGGGAGCCCCGCACGGTCGAGGTGGGAGCCGTGCACGGTCGAACCGTGCGGGAGTGCCACGTGGACCGTGCGGGAGTGCCACGTGGACCGCTCCGGGTACACGAAGCGGCCGCGCCCTCGAGGGGTGCGGCCGCTTCGCTGTTCAGCGCGGGACGGTCAGTCCGCGCGGTGTGCCCGTCAGCTCTGGGCGTCGGACTTGACCGACTCGGCGGAGGACTGGCCCTCCTGCTTCACCTTCTGGGCCGAATCGGCCGCGGAGCCCTTGACCTCCTGGGCGGCCTGGGCGGCCTGGTCCTTGGCATCCTGCACGAGCGACTCGCCCGCGGAGCGAGCGTCGTCGAGCAGCGGCTGGCCCTTCTCCTTCACCGTCTCCAGCGTCTGGTGCGCCGCCTCGGCCTCGGCCTTGCTGGCCGGGATGAGCGAGGAGACGATCAGGCCGGCGCCGAAGGCGACCAATCCCGCCGCCAGCGGCGACCCCTGGACCTGCGAGTGGGCGGTGCCGACGGCCGAGTGCGCGGCGCCGGTCACGTCCGAGGTCGAAGGCATCGAGTCCCCGGTGCTGCTCGCCTTCTGCTTCATGGTGCCGCTCGCGCTGCCAGCCTTGTGCATGGCCGTGTCGCGGGCGTCGTGGGCGGTGCCCATCACCCTGTCGCGCATCGACGCGAACCGCCCCCGGGCTGCTGCCTTGCGGCGGTCGACGATCGCCGAGGGGCTGACCCGGTCCTGGAGCGCGTCCAGGTCACCGGCCATCCGTGCTCGGGTGCCCTCGATCTCGGTGGTCAGCTCTTCTGTGCTCTGGCCCATTCCGCGTCCTCCTTCAGGGTCTGCTGCGTCTTCGGCAGCTCGGGGTTGCTCTCCTTGAGGGCCTTGCGGCCGGTGAGGGCGAGGACGGCTGCGACGACGCCCCACACCCCCATGACGATCAGGGCGGCCCACGCCGTGTGCATCCAGCTGTCGAGCATGAACATCAGCGCGAGCGACCCGAACAGCAGGACCATGTAGCCGGCCAGACCAGCGCCGCCGAGCAGGCCGGCGCCCTTGCCGGCCTTGCTGGCCTCCTGCTTCATCTCCGTCTTCGCCAGCGCCATCTCCTGCTTGATCAGGGTGCTGAGATCGGTGCTGACGTCGCTGACGATGTCGCCGAGGCTCCGGTCGTCCTTCGGCTTCGTCGGGTCGTGGGTCTGGTGCGCGGGTGTGCTCACAGTCGGTCCTCCGAGCTGAGGCCCCCGCCGGTGTAGCCCGTCTCGGGGCCGGACATCTCGTCGCGCGAGGGTTGCGTCGGCTGGCCGGGAGTCGCGCTCGGCATCGGCGGGTTGGTGGTCGCCGTGCCGGTCGGCGCAGCGGCGGTGCCCGTGGTGTGCGTCGGGCCACCTGCGAGCGGTCCGCCCGCGGGAGCGGCGTACGACGTGGGCGTGGTCGTGGGGGTGGTCGCCGGCGTGGTGGTGGCCGGGACGGCGGGCGTCCGAGGCCTCGCGGCAGCACCGGCCGCGCCGTCGCCGGCGCCGCGCAGCAGCCGGCCGGCGACCACGCCGGCGGTGAGCGCGCCGAGCAGGAACGTGCCGGGGCGCTGGCGGGCGAAGCGGCGCACGTCCTCGAGCATCTCGGTGGGCTCGCGGCCGTCGAGGTGGTTGCCGATCGCGCGGACCTGCTCCGCAGCCTGGCGGGTGAGGTCGGTGGCGAGCCCACCCGGCGCCTGCTCGGCCATCCCGTCGAGGTCGTCGCCGAGGGTGGTGAGGGTGCTCACGAGCCGGTCGCGCTGGGAGCGGGCCTGCTCGCTGGCCTGGCTGGTCGCCTGACCGAGGGTGTCGCTCACGATGCTGCGAGCCTGCTCGGCCGCCTGGCCGGCGACCTGCTTCGCCTCGTCGGCGGCGGTACCCGCGACGTGGCGACCTTCGTCGGCCGCGGTCGAGGCGGCCTGCTGTGCGCGGTCCGTCGCGCTGGTGTCGGTCGTCATGTGGTGTCCCTCCGGGATAGGGTGGATGTACCCCTGCCAGTGCCCGTGCCAGGGCGCGGCATGCTTCACCCGCCGGGATGAGGAGCCGTCCTCACTCACCGCGACGCCTGGGTTCGGGCACAGCGGTCACACAGGTCCGGGGCGCACCGTTCGAACCATGGACGACGACGACCACACCACCCCCATCCAGGCCGCTGCATCGGGGCCCGCGCCGCAGCCCCCGCCGGCCACCAGTTCCGGGGACGCGCCGCCGCGCCGCTCGTGGCGCCAGCGGGCCGGCGCGTGGCGGCCGCGTGGCGGGTCGCTGCGCGAGCGGACCTTCCGGCTGCGGAGCATCGTCGCCGTGGGGCTCGCGTGCCTCGTCATCGGTGGCAGTGGCGGCGCCCTCGTGCACGCGGCTGCGACCGAGGACGCCGCCGGGGGCGGCGACACGCCACGGCAGGTCGGCTGGGACGGGGACGGCCGCGGCGACCGGCAGGGCGGGCCGGGCGGCAGGGGCCGCCTCCCCGGGGCTCCGCTGTCGCCGAGCACGGCCCCGGAGGAGGAGTCGGGCAGCGCGACGTGATCAGCCGGTCGCCGCCGGCGCGCGGGCCTGCATGTCCTTGACCGCGAGCGAGGCGAAGACCATCGCCGACCCGAGCGGGGCACCCGGGCCGGGGTAGACCGTGCCGAAGAGCGAGGCCGTCGAGTTGCTCGACGCGTAGAGCCCTCGGATCGGCGTGCCATCCTGGCGGAGCACGCGGCCGGCGGCGTCGGTGACCAGACCGCCCTTGGTGCCGAGGTCGGAGAGGACGAAGCGCGCCGCGAGGTACGGCGGTCGGTCGCAGGGGGTGAGGGCCCTGTTCGGGCCCTCGCCGGCGGCGAAGAAGGTGTCGTACTCGTCGCTGCCGCGGCCGAAGTCCTCGTCGACCCCCGTGGCGCAGGACCCGTTGTACCGCTCCACCGACGCGACGAGCGCGTCCGCGGGGAGCCCGGTCGCCGCGGCGAGCCCGTCCAGCGTGTCGGCCTGCACCCAGGTGCCGGCGGCGAGGTGCTCGGCCGGGTCACCCTCAGGCATCGCGATCGCGGGGAGCCGGCCGCCCTCGCGGGAGTCGAAGACGAACCACGAGGGCACCCGCTCCGGCTCCTGCGCCATCGCACGCCCGAACCGGTCGTAGGGGAGGCACTCGTTGGCGTACCGACGGCCGTGCTGGTCGAGCATCAGGCCGCTGCGGAAGCCGAGGGTGAACGACCCTCCGCCGTCCGGCTGCTCGAGGCCGGGGCAGAACCAGCCGCCTGGGGAGAAGTCGGTCGCCGCCCCGAGCGCGACGGCCGCCTCGAGCGGCTCGCCGGTGTTGGTCTCCCGCGGCGCCATGGTCCACGCCACCGAGCCGGGTACGCCGTGCTCCTCGCGCAGCGAGGCGTTGCCCTCGAACCCGCCGGCCGCCACGAGGACGCCGCGGCGTGCGCGCAGCTGCACCGGTCCCTCGGGGCTCATCGCGGCGACACCGACCACGGCGCCGTCGTCGTCGGTCACGAAGCCGGTGACGGGCAGGTTGGTGCGGACGGTGCCGCCGTCGCGGACCAGCATCGCCGCCAGCCGGGCGACGAGCGCCTGCCCGCCGGTGAGCGTCCGCCGACCGGGCTCGCCGGCGCGGTCCAGCTCGACGGGCGGACGCACCCAGACGGCCACCTCCGGGGGCAGGTCGTCGCGGCGCACCTTCACCGGCTGGATGGACCTGCCCATGGGCACACGCCCGGGCGCGTCGTAGTACTCGGCGAACGGCAGCCACTCGAAGTCCATCAGCTCGTCGGACTCCAGCTCGGCGACCAGCTCGGGAGCGTGCGCGAGGAAGGCCTCCAACCGGTCGCGGTCGGGATCCTCGAGGATCGCCTCGAGGTAGGCCCGCGCGCCCTCGGTCGAGTCGGGCAGGCCCGCCCGTTGCTGGACGGCGCTGCCGGGCAGCCAGCAGGCTCCGCCGGAGTACGCCGAGGTGCCGCCGAGGAACGCGGTCTTCTCCACCACGAGGGTGGAGAGCCCGGCCCGGGCGGCGAGGGCCGCGCCGGCCAGCGCGCCGCCGCCGGAGCCGACCACCACGACGTCGTGCTCCGCCAGGTCGCGCGGGGAGGGGTCGAACGCGTCGTCGCCGGTCACGCCGAGATCGTGATCGCTCGCCGTTCCGGCCGCAACCGCGCTCCCACCCGTCGGCTGCGCGCTCCCCGGCCGATCCTGACCCACGGAGACAGCACAAGAGCCGCAGTTGAACGATCCCGGTGGCCCGCGGAAGCGCTCGACCCGAAACCGGCTGGGTCCGACGACCACCGGGCTGGGATGATGGACCGGTTGTGGAGATCACCTACCCGCCGGAGCTGCCGGTCACCCAGCGGCGCGAGGACATCGCCGCCGCGATCCGCGACCACCAGGTCGTGATCGTCGCGGGTGAGACCGGATCCGGGAAGACCACCCAGCTGCCCAAGATCTGCCTCGAGCTCGGCCGGGGCCGGGGCGCGGCCGAGGACGGCGGGCTGATCGGCCACACCCAGCCGCGCCGGATCGCGGCACGCTCGGTGGCCGAGCGGATCGCGGAGGAGCTCGGCACCGACCTCGGCGGGGCCGACAGCCCGGTCGGCTACCAGGTGCGGTTCACCGACCGCACGTCCCGCGCGACGCGGGTGAAGCTGATGACCGACGGCATCCTCCTCGCGGAGCTGCAGCGCGACCGGATGCTCCGCAAGTACGACACGATCATCATCGACGAGGCGCACGAGCGCAGCCTCAACATCGACTTCCTCCTCGGCTACCTCAAGCGGCTGCTGCCGAAGCGGCCCGACCTCAAGCTGGTCATCACCAGCGCGACCATCGACCCCGAGCGCTTCGCCGAGCACTTCAGCGACCGGCGCGGCCGCCCGGCGCCGATCATCGAGGTCTCCGGGCGCACCTACCCGGTGGAGGTCCGCTACCGCCCGCTCATGGAGCTCGCCGAGGACGACGAGGAGGGCGAGACCGTCGTCCGGGACCAGACCGAGGCGGTCGTCGACGCGGTCAAGGAGCTTTCGGCCGAGGGTCCCGGCGACGTCCTGGTCTTCCTCCCCGGCGAGCGCGAGATCCGCGACACCGCCGACGCCCTCGCGGAGCTGACGCAGAGCACCCGCGGCGGCGGGACGGAGGTCGTCCCCCTCTACAGCCGGCTCTCCGCGGCCGAGCAGCACAAGGTCTTCGCGCCGCACACGGGGCGGCGGATCGTGCTGGCGACCAACGTCGCCGAGACCTCGTTGACCGTGCCCGGCATCAAGTACGTCGTGGACACCGGCGTCGCGCGCATCTCCCGGTACTCGGTGCGCACCAAGGTGCAGCGGCTGCCGATCGAGCCGATCAGCCAGGCCTCGGCCAACCAGCGCTCCGGGCGCTGCGGCCGGGTCTCCTCGGGCATCGCGATCCGGCTCTACTCCGAGGAGGACTTCGAGGGCCGCCCGGAGTTCACCGACCCCGAGATCCTCCGCACCAACCTGGCCAGCGTCATCCTGCAGATGGCCAGCCTCGGCCTCGGCGACCTGGCTCGGTTCCCGTTCGTCGAGCCGCCGGACCGGCGCAACGTCACCGCCGGTGTCCAGCTGCTCGAGGAGCTCGGCGCGCTGGCGCCCACCGGGGGCGGGGGCGGCGGGAACGGCAGCGGCGGCCAGCCACGGTTGACCCGGCTCGGCCGCCGGCTGGCGCGCCTGCCGATCGACCCGCGGCTGGCCCGGATGATCCTCGAGGCGGAGCGGCTCGGCTGCGTGCGCGAGGTCGTCGTCATCGCGGCCGCGCTCTCGCTGCAGGACCCCCGCGAGCGGCCGGGCCCCGACCACCCCGCCGAGCAGGCCCGCGCCGACCAGCTGCACGCGCGGTTCAAGGTCGAGGACAGCGACTTCCTCACCTGGCTGGAGCTGTGGCGCTACCTCAAGGCCCAGCAGAAGGAGCTCTCCAGCAGCGCCTTCCGGCGGATGTGCCGGGCCGAGCACCTCAACTACCTGCGGGTACGCGAGTGGCAGGACTTCGAGTCCCAGCTGCGCCAGGTCTGCAAGGAGATGAAGATCGAGGTCGGGCACCCGGCAGGCGCCATCTCGACAAGCTCGATGCAAAGCTCGACAAGCTCGACCAGCGAGGTCGATTCGGACGGCATCCACCAGGCCCTCCTCTCCGGCCTCCTCTCCCACATCGGGCTGCTCGAGGAGCGGGACAAGGACCGCGGCAAGGACCGCGGCAAGGACGGCCGGCGGCGCGGGCCCCGGGAGTACCTGGGCGCCCGCGGCGCGCGGTTCGCGATCTTCCCCGGCAGTGGCCTGGCGCGCCGGTACCCGACGTACGTCATGGCCGGCGAGCTGGTGGAGACCAGCCGGCTGTGGGCGCGGCAGAACGCCGCCATCAAGCCCGAGTGGGCCGAGCGGCTCGGCGGCGACCTGGTCAAGCGGACCTACAGCGAGCCGCACTGGTCCCGGAAACGGGCGGCGGTCATGGCCTACGAGCGGGCCACGCTGTACGGCGTGCCGCTGGTCGCCGACCGCCTCGTGTCGTACGGCAAGGTCGATCCGGTCGTCTCCCGCGAGCTCTTCATCCGCCATGCGCTGGTGCAGGGCGACTGGCAGACCCGGCACCGGTTCCTCGCGGAGAACAAGCGGCTGCTCGAGGAGGCCGAGGAGCTCGAGCACCGGGCCCGGCGGCGCGACATCGTCGTCGACGAGGAGACGCTCTTCGACTTCTACGACGCCCGCGTCGGCGAGGAGGTCGTCAGCGGCGCCCACTTCGACACCTGGTGGAAGCGCGAGCGCCAGCGGCGGCCCGACCTGCTCACCTTCGACCCGGCGATGCTCACCCACGACACCGTCGAGGAGGTGCGTGAGGCCGACTACCCGCAGGAGTGGCAGGCCGAGGGGCTCACCTTCCCCATCAGCTACCACTTCGAGCCGGGCGCCGACGAGGACGGCCTGACCATCGACGTGCCCGTCGCGACCCTCAACCGGGTCGCCGCGGAGGACTTCTCCTGGAACGTCCCTGGCCTGCGCGAGGAGCTCGTCACCGAGCTGATCCGCAGCCTGCCGAAGAGCCTGCGGGTGAACTTCGTGCCGGCGCCCAACAAGGCCCGCGAGTTCCTCGCCGCGGTTCCTCCGGGCGAGGAGCCGCTGCTCGACGCGCTCGAGCGCTACTTCCGCTCGACCACCGGCGTCGTGGTCCCGCGTGAGGCGTGGGACTGGTCGAAGGTGGCCGAGCACCTCCGGCCGACGTATCGGGTCGTCGACGACGACGGCCGCGAGCAGGCCCGTGGCAAGGACCTCGAGGCGCTCAAGGCGCCGCTGCGTCCGAAGTTCGCCCAGGCGCTGGAGGAGGTCGCCAGCGAGAGCGGCCTGGCGCGCACCGGCGAGACCGGGTGGGTCTTCGGCACGGTCGAGGCGTCGTTCACCCAGAAGCGCGCGGGCCACGACGTCAAGGCCTACCCCGCACTGGTCGACGAGGGGTCGACCGTCGGGCTGCAGGTCTTCGGGTCGGCCGACGAGCAGGAGGCGCGGCACCGGCTCGGCGTGCGGCGGTTGCTCCAGCTCGGCCTCGACCGGCGCGACCAGCGAGGAGGGCCGGTCAAGGCGGTCCTCGACAGCCTCACCAACCACGAGAAGCTGGCGCTGGCCGGGTCGCCGTACTCCTCGGTCACCGCGCTGCTCGAGGACTGCCGCGCCGCCGTGCTGCAGGACCTCGTCGACGGCCGGCCGCCGGTGCGCGACCAGGCGGCGTACGACGCGCTGGTCGCGGCCGCCGCCCAGGACCAGGAGGCGCACCTGCGCGGCGTGCTGGTCGACCTGGTCCGGGTCCTGGACCTGTGGCGCCAGGCCGAGAAGGCCCTCAGCGGCCGTGCCGAGATGACGATGCTCCCGGCGCTCTCCGACCTCAAGGCCCAGCTCGCGCGGCTGGTGCACGACGGGTTCGTCTCGGCGGCGGGTGCGACCCAGCTCCGGGCCTACCCGCGCTACCTGCAGGCCCTCCTGCAGCGTCGGCAGCGGCTGGAGGACGGCGGGGCCGCGGTCAACCGGGACCGGCAGCTGATGGACCAGGTCGCCGACCTGCAGGAGTCGTGGCTGCACGCGGTGGCCGCGCTGCCGGAGGGGCGGCCACCGGGCGCGGCCCTGCGGCAGGTGCGCTGGATGCTCGAGGAGTACCGCGTCTCGCTGTGGGCCCAGCAGCTCGGCACGGCGTACCCGGTCAGCGACCAGCGGATCCGGAAGGCCCTCGCCCAGGCGTCCGGCCAGGCCGCCGGCCGGTCCTGAACCCGCCCCCGGCTCCCACGTCGGGCGTATCTTCGGGCGGGTGAGTCGACAGCACCACCGCCCCATGACGCCCGGCGCGGGCTTCTTCGCCGAGATCGTCGGCGGCACCGACCCGGCGCTCGTGACCGAGGCCGCGGACCGGGCCGCCCACCTGCTGGTGCGCGGGGCGCGCGAGAGCGCCGACGCGGCGGTGGCGGACCGGCTGCTCCACCTGGCCGACACCGAGGGCATCGAGACGATCGCCGAGGTCTGGTCCGGGGCGCCGGCCGACTCCCTGGCGGGGGCGCTGTGGCGGCTGTTCCTGCTCCGCTCCTGGGTCCACGCCGAGCCGGTCGCCGTGGCGCGGGAGTTCGAGGCCGGCCGTTCCCGGGCGCAGGTGGCGCGGGTGGTCGCGGGCGTGGCCGACCCCCCGGGGCCCGAGCAGCTGAGGTCGATGGTCGACGAGGTGCTCCGGGGGATCACCAGCAGCGACTTCGCCGACGTGCTGCTGCGCGCCGCGGCGTTCGCCCGCGTCGTGGCGACGGGTCGGGCGCACCTCGCCGAGCCGTCGGAGGCGGAGGTCCGGCGGATGCTGGTGCTCTCCGAGCAGCTGGAGGCGGCCGGTCACTCGGAGCTGGCCCACCGCCTCCAGTAGGTCGTTACACTGGAGCACGAGCACGTCGGGCCGCGGCAGCCCCGGGTCCCACAATTAGCCGCTACGAGCGGCCACGCGCCGTGAGGCGCTCCCGGTCCGGCGTGCTCGTCAGTCTTCTCGGGCCTGTCAGCCTTCGAAGGTCGCCGCGATGCGGCGCACGGCCTTGCGCGTCGGGTCCCAGCCGGAGGGCCAGGTCCGCGCGTCGGTCGCGACCTCGACGACCACGAGCCAGCTCCCCTTGCGCACGATGCCGAGACCGGCGGTGCGCATGCCCGCGGCCGCGGAGCCGTCGGAGGGGCGGTACGCCGCGACGTACGCCTCGCCGTGGCCGGTGCGGACCGGCACCGGCTCCAGCGCGCCGACGTCGGACCGCCGGCCGCCGAGCTCCTCGGCGCAGTCTGCCCGCCACGAGCGCAGCACCTCGTGCGCCCGCCAGGTGGAGGTGCGGTCGGGGAACCGGGCCACGACCTGGGTGACCCGCGCGCGGCCGTCGGCGGTCTCGGAGGTACGGCGCACGGCGTCCAGCGCGCCGATGTCGACCAGCGACGCCCGCTGGCACGCACCGACCGGCCCGCCACCGGCGTCGTCGGTCGTGCGGGCCCAGGTGAGGTCGCGCCCCAGCCGGGGAAGTCGGTCGGCGGGGAGGAGGTGGGACCGGGACGGCTTGGCCAGCGGTACGGCGGACTCGATCGGCACGAGGGTCCGCTCACGCCGCGGCTTCGCCGTCGGAGGTGTGCTGGTCGAGGCCGTCGGCGGAACGGCGGTCGCGGTCGCGGAGGCGCTCGCGGTCGGCCGCCCTTCAGCGGGGTCGGCCGTCGGAGGCGGCTCGGAGCCACCGCACCCGGAGACGGCCAGAGCGGTGACGGGAGCGAGGACGAGGGCAGCGAGGAGCGACGCGCGGGGAAGCACGCTCCATCGTAGGTAGCGCAGGCGTCGCACGGCGGGTGCGACATGCCGTCGGGGGGTGACGACCGCTCGGTAGGGTGGCCGGACGCGTCCGGACCCGGTCGCGGTGGAACGTCGGGCGGCCGAGGTGGCCGTGGCGAGCAGGAGGTGCGGGGCGTGGTCCGAGGAGGCAGGGCAGTGGCCGGCCTGGCCGTGGCGTGCTCGCTCCTGCTGGCCGGGTGCACCGGCGGGACCTCCGAGCCGCCCGCCGGCCCGAGCCCGTCGGCGGACGCGAAGCCCGCCCGGCTGCTCTTCGGCGTGTGGGGCGAGCCGGACGAGATCAGCGCCTACCAGGCCATGGTCGACACCTACAACGCGACGGCGGAGGACAGCCAGGTCGAGCTGCGGTCCTGGACCAACCGGCAGGCGCTGGCCGACGCCCTCCGCGCCGGTGGCCGCATCCCGGACGTCTTCCTGGCCTCCCGGCGCGACTTGGCCTGGCTCCTCGAGGAGGGAATCACCCGGCCCGTCGACGAGCTGCTGGACGAGCGCGGCACCGACTTCGGCGACGGCTACTCCCGCGACGCCCTGCGGGCGTTCTCCACGGAGTCCCGGCTGCAGTGCATGCCCTACGGCATCTCGCCGATGGTCCTCTACTACAACACCGACCTCGTCGACTTCGACCGGATGCGCGCCCGCGAGCTGCCCGCGCCGGACGACGAGGAGGACCGGCGGTGGACCTTCGAGGAGTTCGCCGCCGCCGTCGACTTCGCGACCCGGCCCCGGCGGGGGACCCGCGGGGTCCACGTGGAGCCGACCCTGCAGGGGCTGGCGCCGTTCGTGGAGAGCGGCGGGGGCGACGTCTTCGACGACGACACCACGCCGACCTCCACGGCGTTCTCGAGCGAGGAGAGCAGGGAGGCGCTGACCCGGACGCTCGAGCTGCTGCGCAACCCGCAGGTGACGCTGACCGAGGACCGGCTCCGCCGCGCGACGCCACTGGAGTGGTTCAAGCAGGGCCGCCTCGCGATCCTGCCGGGCTTCCGCTCGTCGGTCCCCGAGCTCCGGCACGTGCCGGGGCTGCGCTTCGACGTGATGCCCATGCCCACCTTGAGCACCGCCGCCACTGTCGGCGAGATCAGCGGCCTGTGCCTGTCCGCGCGCTCCGAGAGCATCCCCGAGGCCGCCGACTTCCTCGTCCACGCCACCTCGACCGAGTCGGTGGAGCGGGTGGCCCGCTCCGGCTACCTGATGCCGGCCAACCTGGAGGTCGCGCTCTCCGAGGCGTTCCTGCAGCCCGGCCGTGCGCCCGCGCACGCCGCGGTCTACACCGACTCCCTGCGCGCGCTCTACCTGCCGCCGATCCTCGACGACTGGGATGCGTTGACGGCCGCGGTCGAGGACGAGATCCGCTCGTTGGTCACCTCCGCGCCCGACCTGGACCTCGAGGCGGTCACCGAGGAGATCGACCTCGAGTCGCGCCGGGTGCTCGACCCCGAGGGCTACGCCGAGGAGCTCGCCGAGCTGGAGGAGCAGGCGCAGGAGGAGGCCCCCGAGTCCGGCGAGGACGGCGGCGAGGAGCCGACGGACTGAGGCGCAGCGGGCCGCTCGAGGCAGACGGTGCGGGCGGCCGTCGCCGATCAGTCCGCGTCGGTCGGCGGCGCCTCCTGCGGCGCTTCCTGCGGCGCGGCGTCGGCGTCGAGCACGGCCTGCACGATCACCGGCGCGGCCAGCGCGATCTGCCACGAGCGGGCGCCGTACCCCTGCAGCATCGCGACCACCGCGTCGAGCAGCTCGCCCGGCTCCCGGGTCGCGGGCGGCGTCCACAACGTGCGACGCAGGTAGTCGGGGGTGAGCAGGTTCTCGACCGGCACGTCGTGCTGCTCGGCCAGCGCGGTCATCGCCTCGCGCGCCAGCTGCAGCCGCGTCGCGGCGACCGGGTCCTTCTCGGCCCAGGCGCGCGGGAGCGGCGGGCCGTCGCCGCGCGGGCTCCGGCTCGGCAGGTCGGCGTCGTCGAGGGCGGCGACCTCGCGCAGCGCGGTGACCCACCGGTTGGCGTACCGCTCGGCGCCGCGGCCGTGGAACCCCTTGGTCCCCAGGAGGGCGCTCCGGTCCTGCGGCATGGCGGTGGCGGCGGCGATGATCGCGGCGTCCGGGATGATCCGGCCGGGCGTGACGTCGCGCTGCTCGGCGATCTCGTCGCGCAGCTGCCACAGCGCGCGGACCGCCGCGAGGGCGCGACGGCCGCGGACGCGGTGCAGGCCCGAGGTACGCCGCCACGCGTCCACGCGGGCCGGCTGCTCGAAGGAGCGGAGGTGGTCGAACTCCTGGCGCGCCCACTCGTCCTTGCCCGCGGCCACCAGCTCCGCGGCCAGGGCGTCGCGCAGCTCGACGAGGACCTCGACGTCGAGCGCGGCGTACTCCAGCCACGGCGCCGGCAGGGGGCGGGTCGACCAGTCGACCGCGGAGTGCTCCTTCTTCATCCGGAAGCCGAGCACCGTCTCGACCAGCGTGCCGAGGCCCACGCGCGGGTAGCCCAGGAGCCGGCCGGCGAGCTCGGTGTCGAAGAGGGCGTGGGGCACCAGGCCGACCTCGGCGAGGCAGGGGAGGTCCTGGGTGGCGGCGTGCAGGATCCACTCCGTGCCCTCGAGGGCCTCCTGCAGGGGTGCGAGGTCGTCGAACGCGATCGGGTCGACGAGGGCCGTCCCGGCGCCCTCGCGGCGCAGCTGGACGAGGTACGCGCGGCTGGAGTAGCGGTACCCGGAGGCGCGCTCGGCGTCGATGGCGACCGGGCCGCTGCCCGCCGCGACGAGCTCGCAGACCCGGGCCAGGGCCTCGGGCGAGTCGACCACCGGAGGCAGGCCGTCGCGCAGCGTCAGCAGCGGGGCCGGCTCGGGCTGGACCTCCTGGGCCCCGCCCTGCTGCTGGTCCTGCGCCTCGACGGCAGCTCCGTCCTCGGCTGGCTCCCCGGTCAACGTGCGGGGCCCCGCTGGCCGCGACGACTGGGCATCACGGTCACCCCGTCGGGAACGGGCGGCAGTCCGACCGCCGTGCACAGCAGCTCGCCCCAGGCCTCGACGTGGGGGCCGATGTCCGGACCGGCACCCGACGGGGAGCCGGCCGGCGCGCCCGGCGTCCAGGAGGCCCGCAGCTCGAGCTGGGCCGTGCCGCCCTCGTCGGCCATGCCGCCGAAGCTCTCGGTGGCGACGCGGGTGACGGTGCCGGAGACCATGGCGTAGGTCGCGCCGTGGGCGTCGAGGGCCTCGGTCAGCCAGGACCAGCCGACCTCGGCCAGCATCGGGTCGCTGACCATGTCGACCTCGATCTCGGCGCGTGCGTAGGCGACGCACCGGAAGGTGCCGTCCCACGCGTCGTTGCCGGCCGGGTCGTGGAGCAGGATGATCCGCCCGGTGCCGACGTCGGTGCCGTCGACCGTCACGTCGGCGCTGAGGGCGGCGGCGTACGGCGCGATCCGCTGCGGTGCGGGCATCTCCTCGCAGAGGACCTCGGGTCGCAGGCGGGCGGCGCGCATGCTGTCGACGGCGTCCCGGAACTCCGGCGGGCTCGCCGCAGCACCCGTCCCCGGATGCGTCTCCTGACGCACGACCATGGGTCCAGCCTAGGTCGCGGCGCTCGAACCGATGTGCGAACACGCCGGGCCGGGTGGGAGGCTTGTCCCCGTGAGCACCGCCACTCCTCCCGCCGACCGGCACCCCGGGCTCGCGGACAGCGCGTTCCTCAAGGCCGCCCGCGGCGAGCCGGTGCCGCACACGCCGGTCTGGTACATGCGCCAGGCCGGGCGCTCCTTGCCGGAGTACCTCGCGGTCCGCGAGGGCGTCGGCATGCTGGAGTCCTGCATGGACGCTGACCTGGTCACCGAGATCACGCTGCAGCCGGTGCGCCGGTACGGCGTGGACGCGGCCATCTTCTTCTCCGACATCGTGCTGCCGCTCAAGGCGGTCGGTGTCGACCTCGACATCAAGCCCGGCGTCGGGCCGGTGGTCGCCGAGCCGGTGCGCACGCTGGCCGACGTGGCGGCGATCCCCGACCTCACTCCCGAGCACGTGCCGTTCATCAGCCAGGCGGTCCGCCAGCTGACCGCCGAGCTCGGCGGCACCCCGCTCATCGGCTTCGCGGGCGCGCCGTTCACGGTCGCGTCGTACCTCGTCGAGGGCGGTCCGTCGAAGGAGCACGCGAAGACCAAGGCGATGATGTTCGGCGCCCCGGACGTGTGGGACGCCCTGATGCGCAAGATCGCCGGCATCGCCGCCACGTACCTGGAGGTGCAGGTCGCCGCCGGGGCCTCCGCGGTGCAGCTCTTCGACTCCTGGGCCGGCGCGCTGACGCCGGCCGACTACGCCGAGCACGTCATGCCCCACTCGGCGCGCGTCCTGGCCCGCGCCGGCGAGCTGGGCGTGCCGCGGATCCACTTCGGGGTCGGCACCACCAACCTGCTGGGCCTGATGGGCGAGGCCGGCGCCGACGTGGTGGGCGTCGACTGGCGTACGCCGCTCGACGCGGCGATCCCGCTGGTCGGCGGCCGCGCGGTGCAGGGCAACCTCGACCCGACCCTCGTCTTCGCGCCGACCGAGGTGATGACCGCCCGGGCCGCCGAGGTGATCGAGGCGGGCCGCGCCGCGCCCGGCCACGTGTTCAACCTCGGCCACGGCGTCATCCCCTCCACCGACCCCGACCAGCTGAAGCGGCTCACCGAGTTCGTGCAGGCTTATCGACCCACCGAAGTCTGAGCAGACCTTCGTTACACCTCCTGGGCGGGTGTCCGCAAGACCCGTCTTAGCGTAGGGAAATGGCCCGTGACGTCGTCCCCGGGCCGCCGTTCCCCGGTTGGAGGGCGCTCGTCGGCAGGCGCCTGTGACCAGGGAGGAAGCATGACTCAGCGCTCGACGTACCCCCCGACCGAGAGCAGGCGACGGCGCAGGCGGCGGATGGCCTCGGCCCTGCTCGCCACCTCCCTCGCCGTGCCTACCGGGATCCTCGCGGCGGCCGCGCCGGCTGCTGCAGCGCTCACCGGCCCGGCCAACGGAGCCGTCGTGTCCGGCAAGGTGGTCATCGCCGAGGGGCGTGGCGCCACCGAGGACTGCGTGAACGCCCCGAGCACCGTCGGGTCGAGGCTCGTGGTGACCCGAGTGGCCGACGGTGCGGTCGTCCACACCGCGAGCAAGTCGGGGACCGGCTCCTACTCGACCACGTGGAACAGCGTCGGTGCGCCCCTGGGTCGCTACCGCGTCCAGTCCTACGCCCGCGACGCGAAGAAGTCCGGGTTCCTCAACCTCGGCTGCACCCTCCAGGCGGAGCGACGGCTCTCCGACATCACCGTGACCCTGGAGAACAAGGCATCCGTCGCCGTGGCGCTGCCGGACTCCGTGGTCACCGGCGAGGAACTCGCCGTCACCGTGCGGACCACCGTGTCGGGCAGCGGCGTGACCGGGCAGGCGCTCGGCGGGCGCCACGTCGTCGTGACCGTCCCCGGTGTGGGAGACGTCGCGGTCGACACCGATGCCGCGGGCACGGGCACCGCGACCGTGGACCTCCCCGACCTGCCGGCGGGAGACCTCAAGGTCGAGGCGGCCGTGGAGTCCGACTCCTCCTACCTCGGCCAGGCGGCGTCGGCGAGCACCCGTGTGGTGGTGCGGTCGACGCAGACGGTCTACCGAGGAGCCAGCCGCGCCATGCCGGGCGGCAGCGCCGTCCTGGAGGGGCAGCTGCTCGACGTCACCCCCGGCAGCGACCGGTACGGCCAGCCGGTCCAGGACGAGCCGCTCGCACTCGCGCTCGGCGCGGACGTGGCCGACGTGCGCACCGTCGCGACCGGCCGCGCCGTCCGCACGGTGCCGGTCAGCGGCCCGTCGCGCACGCTCGCGGCCTCCGCGGTCTACCGCGGTGGCGAGGTCTACGGTCCGAGCTCCGACGCGATCACCTTCTACGTCAGCGAGGACGCTGCGGCGCCGGCTCCCACGGAGTCCGGCGTGATCGGCAACGTCACCGGCGCGCTCGGCGGCCTCGTCGGCGGGCTGCTGGGCGGCGGCACGACCTCCGGCGGCTCGACCGGTCTGACCGGTCTCCTGGCGGCCTTGACGGGTGGCGCCTGGAACGGCACGCCGCTCAGCTCGGTCACGGACGTGGTCGACGCAGGCCTGCTGCACGTGCTCGACGCGACGCAGCTGCGGGGAGTGCTCGACCACCTCCTGGGGGCCGTCGCCGACGGCGTGGACCGCTCGGGTGACCCGGTCGACCGGGCCCTGGACCGGATCCTGCGGACGGTCGGGGCAGGCACGCCGCTCGGCGCGGTGGTGGACACCGCGAGGTTCCAGTGGCGCGCCAGCTACGTCGCGGACGACGGCACGCGCCGGAACCGGGAGTTCGGTGCGTTCGTGGGAGCACCGGCGCCCCTGGACGTGACCGGCGACGGCACGGCCGACGTCCTGGCCAACGTCACGCTCACCGGGCTCGACCGAGCCGTCGCCGACGGGGACCCCAGTCGGGTGGTGCCCCGTCTCGAGGTGGCGCGGCTGGACGGCGCGCCGGACCGGCTCCCGCTCAGCCTGCAGGCGCTCATCGACCTGCCGGACGCGGACCAGCAGTACCGCTTCGGCTACGACGCCCGCGAGGGCGACGCCCCGGACGCGTTCCGAGCGGACGTCGTGCTGGCCGAGGGCGGTGCCGTGCTCGAGCTCACCAGCCGGGGCGCTGCGCCGGTCGAGGTCACCGGCGCGGTGGTGCCGACAGGTCAGGCGGAGCCCGCGCCGGAGGCGGGGGCTCCCGCGGAGCAGCGGTTCGCGGTCGGCTTCGACCGTGCGCCGGCCGGTGCCCGCATCGGCCTCAGCCTGAGCGGGGCCGGCGGGTCGGGCCAGGACCTCGCGGCGAGCCTGGAGGTCGACGAGCCGACGCGGGTGACCCTGCACCTCGCCGACGACAGTGGCGGGGACCGGGTGTTCCTCGCTGACGGCGTCCTGGACCGCGTCGAGGGTGACCTGGACCTGGAGCTCACCGGCACCGACGCAGGCGGCCTGGCCGCCTCGCTGACCAGCCCCAGCGGGCTGGCCTCGGTCTCCTTGGGCGCGCGTGAGCTCGAGGCCGGCCGCAGCGTGGAGGACATCAGCCTGGCGCTGACCGATGTGCCGACCGTCGTCGGGTTCACGCTCGACAGCGACGGTGCCGGCGAGCTGACCGCCAGCGGCCCGATCGGCGTCTTCGAGGCCGGCTACGCCTCGGGCCGCTCGATCGCCGAGCTCGACGACCCGGCGTACCTGCGTCTGCTGGAGTCCGGCGACGCCCGGTCGATCGGTCTGCGGCTCCCCGGCTTCGAAGGCATGTCGCTGGAGCTCGAGGACGAGATCGCCCTCGACCTCACCATGGCGCCGACTCCGTTGCGTGCCCTCGTCGACCAGGACGGCTTGGTGCTCGACGCCCGGATCCTCGACGCCCCCCGGTCGATCGGACTGGGGCTGTCGCCCGACGGCGCCGTCCGCGTCACCGGCTCCGCGCCGATCGACCTGGTGACCGTGCAGGCGTCCGACGACGGAGGCATCCTCGACGGCGCCACCGACCTGGACCTCCGGCTCGAGGACGTGCCAGGGCAGCTCGAGGTCGCCCTGGACGAGGGCGGCACGGTGCGGTTCGACACCGGTGGACAGCCGGTCGGCCTGCTCGAGCTGGACGCGCACGCCGGGGACCCGGTCACCGTCCCCGACGGCGCGGACGGGCTCGTGCTCGAGCGGTCGCCGACGGGGACGACGATCGCCGCCCGCATCAGCGGCCTGCGCGCGGTCTCGGCTGCGCTGGGCGACGCCCCTGAGCTGATGCTCGACACGGTGGCCGGTCAGGTCTTCGAGGTCTCGTTGCGCGAACGCGACGGCACGGGTGCGCTCAACGACGAGGTGCGGGCCACCCTGGACCACCTGGTCCCGCACATGCGGCTCGGTGTGGTCGACGACGGCTCGGGCGCGGTGTCGTTGCGCTACTCCGCCGACGAGCCCACCAACAGCCTCACCTTCGACATGGGTGACCTGTCCGGGTCGATCGGTGGACCGCTGCCGGCCGAGCTCGTGGTCTGCATGGCCGGTGACGAAGCCTGCCTGCCCGACCTCGGGATCGACGACCCTGGCCTGGGCTCCGTCCGCTTCGCCGCCAGCGAGCACACCACCGTCGACCTCGTCGACGGTGCCGGGGGGCTCTCCGCCGACGGTCTGCGGGTGCGGGTGCTGGAGCTGACCGGGTCGCTGGACGCCGACGACGGTGGCGACGTGTACCTCAACACCACCGAGTTCGGTGGGGAGTGCGGAAGCGAGGGATGCGTCCGGCCGATCCGCGGTGGCTCGGTCAGCGCCGACCTCGGCTCCGCCGGCCTGCTGTTCCGGCCGGGCAACGGCTTCTACGCCCACGATGCGCTGACCCGGCTGAAGCCGCGCAAGCTCTTCGGCCAGACGATCGGCGTGGAGGGCACCGGCGGGACCGGCGTGGTGCACTGCGTGTCCGACACCGCGCTGGACGTGACCGTCAGGGTCGCCGGGATCCCGCTCACGCTGGGCCTGGAGGACGCCATCTGCGACGTCGACCGGACGCCGTGACGACGCGGCGCTGACAGCGGCGACGGCCGTCCGCCTGGCCGGGTGGGCGGCCGTCGTCCGACGGTCCCTGGCGGTGGGGTCGGGCGGGTCAGCCGGCGGCGGGGTGGCGGGACCGGGCCAGCCTGCGCAGCCAGCGCGCGAGCGGCCAGCCCGGGATCGCGAGCAGGAGCGCGAGCGCCAGGAACGGCAGGAGGGCACCCGTGACGGTCGCCGCGCCGACCGCGAAGGAGACGAGGCCGCCCCACCCGGCGGAGAGCCCGGCGAGGAACCCCGCCTCCTCGGCCTTCGGACGGACCTCCTCCTCGACCGTGCGCTGGAGGCTGACCGTGATCGTGGCCATCGACGTCTGGTCGGCCAGGTAGTCCTGCTGCTTCTCCAACGATGCCAGGGCCGCCTGCCGACGGGTCAGCTGCGCCTCGATGGCGACGATGTCGCGGATCGACTGCGCGCGGTCCAGCAGCAGCTCGATCCGGCGGATGCTGCGCCGCTGGACCCGCACCCGGATGGCGACGTCGAGGACCTTCGTGGTGACGTCCTCGCTGCCCGTCTGCGCGCTCACCAGCTCAGCGACGTCCGAGAGCCCCTCGACGGCCTCGTCGAACGCCGCCGTCGGCACCCGCAGCACCATCCGGGACCGCTTGACCTCGCCGTCGTCGTCGGTCGCCGTCTCCTCCTCCGACACCTCGCCGCGGAGGCGGTCGACCACGCCGAGGACCTCCAGCCGCGTCTCGGCGACGTCGTCGGCGCGGAGCACGACGTTGCCGGTCGAGATGACCTTCCGCTCGATCGCGGCCTGCTCGCTCACGGTCCCGGCCGCGTCCTGGTCGGAGGCGGCACGGCCCAGGTCGTCGAGCGACTCAGCCGCCGTCCCGTCGGCGAACGCCGCCGCGCCGCCGACGCCGTCGCGGGCCGCGGCCGGCGCGTCCTGCGCCGCCGACGCCGGTCGGCCACCACCGTCCGCGCTGCCGCTCTCCCCGCTGCCGGCCCCGCTGCCAGCCCCACCGCCGGCCGAGCAGGCGGCGCCCGCCAGCGTGGTGAGCGCGACCAGCGCGACCGCGGCTCGCCGGGCACCCAGCCGGGCACCCAGCCGGGCGCGGGATCGCGGCGTGGAGGACGGAGGAGGGCCGGGCACGCCGGTGACGGAGGTCATGCGGGTGTGACGCCGACGCCCGGGCGCCGGTTCCCGCCCGGGTGGGAGGCTGGGCGCATGGAGGCGCAACGGCGACGGACGGTCGTGGTCGGGGCCGGCATCGCCGGCCTGGCTGCCGCCCGCGCGCTGCTCGACGAGGGCGACGACGTGCTCGTCCTCGAGGCGGCCGACGAGACCGGCGGCAAGCTGCGGCGCCGCGAGGTCGCCGGCTCGTACGTCGACGTCGGGGCCGAGGCGATGCTGAACCGCCGACCCGAAGGGGTCGATCTGGCCCGGTCGTTGGGCCTCGACCTCGAGCACCCGGCCATGACCTCGTCGCGGATCTGGACCCGCGGGGCGCTGCGCCCGCTCCCGCGCTCCCTCATGGGCGTGCCGCTGGACCTCGACCAGCTCCGCGACTCCGGCGTCCTCGACGACGCCGCTCTGGCCCGGGTCGAGCGGGAGCCGAGCCTGCAGCCGGAGGCGCTGGCCGACGACCTGTCCGTGGGCGACCTGGTGGACCGGCGCTTCGGCCCCGAGGTGACCGACCGGCTCGTCGAGCCGCTGCTCGGCGGCGTCTACGCCGGTCGGGCGCGCGAGATCTCCGCGCGGGCGGCGGTGCCGCAGCTGGTCGGGCTCGCCGAGCGCGGCTCGCTCCTCGAGCAGGCCGCGGCGCTCACGTCGTCGGGGGCCACGACGTACGACGGTCCCGTCTTCGCCGGCCTCGACGGGGGGATGGCGCGGCTGGCCGAGGCGCTCGCCGCGGACGTGGCCGCGCGGGGCACCCTGTGCACCGGCGTGACGGTCCGGGCCGTCGAGGCCCGCGCGGGCGGCGGCTACCTGCTGACCTGCGGGCCGACCACCGCGCCGGAGCGCGTGACGGCCGACCGGCTGGTGCTCGCCACCCCGGCGGCCCCGACCGCCCGGCTCCTGGCCGACCTCGCCCCGGCCGCGGCGGCCGAGCTTCGCGCCGTCGAGTCGGCGTCCGTGGTGGTGGTGACCCTCGCCGTCCGGGCCGACGACGCGGGAGTCCTCGCCGGCACGGGCTCCTCCGGCTTCCTGGTCCCGCCCGTCGAGGGCCGGCGGATCAAGGCATCGACGTTCTCCTTCGCCAAGTGGGCCTGGGTCCGCGCCGCCGGCGCCGAGGAGGGGGTCGTCCACCTCCGCACCTCCCTCGGGCGGCACGGGGAGGAGCGCACCCTCCAGGCGACCGACGAGGAGCTGGTCGCCTGGTCGCTCGCCGACCTCCGTGAGGCGACCGGCCTGCGGGCCACCCCCGTGGACACCCACGTCCAGCGCTGGGGCGGCGGGCTGCCGCAGTACGCCGTCGGCCACCTCGACCGGGTCGCCCGCATTCGGACCGCGGTCGCCGACCTGCCAGACCTGGCTCTATGCGGCGCGGCCTACGAGGGTGTCGGGATCCCGGCGGTCATCGCCTCGGCGCACCGCGCGGTCGCGGAGCTCTGAGCGACCCGTCCGGCCAGCAGGGCGACCAGGCACCCGGCGAGGACGAAGAGCGCCGCCAGTCCCAGCCACCCGATGAGACCGCGGTCGATGGCCGTCGCCGTGATCACCAGCGGAGCAAGCATGCCGGCCACCGAGTAGCCCATCTGCGAGACGCCCTGGTAGGCGCCGGCGCTGCGCGGGTCGGCCAGCTCGAAGGCGAGGGCCCACCCGCCGGCCTCGGTGAGGACCTCGGCCAGGGTGCTGACGACCGCGGCGGCCACGAGCACCAGCACCGCGACGACCGCACCGGTCGTGCCCGCGGCGGCGAGCAGGACACAACCCAGTGCCAGCAGCAGCCCGCCACGGCGTACGGCCCGCCCGGCGGCCGCCACGTCGTGCGTGCCCCGGGAGGCCGGCACCTGGAGGAGTGCGACCAGGACCGTGTTGAGCAGCAGCATCGCCGACACCATGACGGTGGGCGCCTCGGTGTGGTGGGCGACCCACAGCGGGATGCCGACGGTCTGCAGCCCGAACTGCATGGCGATCACCGAGTTCAGTGCGGTCGAGGCGAGGTAGGTGCGGTCCCGCAGCGGTGAGCGCCCGCGCACCAGGTCGGGTGGGGCGGTCCGGCCGCGTGTCGGTGCCAGGGCCGCGGACAGGGCCGGCACCCGGGTTCGCAGGTTCCTCAGCGGCAGGACCGCGAGCAGGGCCACCAGACCGACCAGCACCATGGTGACCCGGAACGCGCCGGGGGTGCCGACCAGCAGCGCGAGCGCGGCGAGCGCCGTCCCCAGCCCGATGAAGACGTTGGTGACGACCCGCAGCCGGGCGCGCACCGCGACCCGGTCGGGTCCGGTGTACCAACGGGCGAGCAGGGTCTGCCTCGCCGTGCCCTGGATGCTGCGCGACCCCACGGCGACACAGGCGACCAGCACGAAGGTCACCGCGTCGTCGGCGACCACGTAGGCCAGCAGCGCGAGGCCCTGCACGACCGTGGCGAGCACCTGGAGCCGATCGGCTCCGAAGCGGTCGGCGAGCCCGCCACCGGCGAACGACCCCAGGACGCCGCAGGCTCCGGCGATGGTGAGCCCGAGCCCGACGGTCGTGGCGGGAAGTCCGACGACGGTGGTGAAGTACAGCGCGCTGACCGTGTAGAAGAGGCCGGTCGACAGGGAGCCTGCCATCGACGCCACCGACAGGGCCCGGGCGACGGGGTCGGCGGGAAGGAGGGTTCGCACCAGCACGGGACCGTTCTCGCACGGGTGCTGACCCTGCGGCCAACGATGTAGCGTCGTGCTTCATGGTCGAGGGGTGCTGGGGATGATCGAGTACGAGCTCGGCGGCCCGGACCTGGCCGATGTGCGGTTCGCCATCTCACCGCTCAACGAGCTCGCCCTGTCAGTACGCACCTTCCGCGACCCCGGCCGCTACCCCCTCCACCTTCCGTGGCTCCGGCTGACGGAGAGGGCCCGCGCGGACCTCGACGGCGAGGTGCTGACCGCCCTCACCAACACCGCACTCTGGACGCCGGACTTCCTCCACCCGCGACCGACGAGCCCGTTGACCCGCATCCGCGACGAGCTCGACCGGGTCGCCGACCTGCCGCCGCGACTGGTCCGCGTGAAGCTCGCCGAGGTCCACGGCGAACGGCTTCCCCCCGCCCTCAGCGGCCGGACCGACCGCGTCCTGCGGCGGGTGGTGCGCGCGCTCGAGGAGTACTGGGAGGCGTGCTTCGCGCCGTACTGGCCGCGGATGCGGGCGGTGCTGGAGGCCGACGTCACCTACCGCGGTCGCGTCACGGCCCAGCGTGGGCTCGCTGCCATGTTCGCCGACCTGAGTCCGAAGGTCCGGCTGGAGGGGAATGTCGTCACGGTCGCCACCGCGCTGCCCTGCGGGTATCGCCGGACCACGACGGGCGCGGGCCTCACCCTCGTGCCGTCGCTGTTCTCGCGCGGCGGCTCGACACCGATCACCGCGGAGCAGGACCCCCAGGTGATGTACGCCGCGCGCGGCATCGGTGCGCTGTGGCAGAGGGAGCGCCCGGAGGTGCCCGGGAGCCTGGCCGGCCTGGTCGGCACCGCCCGCGCCCGACTGCTCGTCCTGCTCGAGGCCCCCGCCTCGTCCACCGAGCTCGCCGTACGCCTCGGGGTGACGACCACCGCGGTCAACCAGCACCTGCGAGCGCTCAGGGCAGCAGGCCTGTTGACCTCCGCTCGGCACGGTCGGTCGGTGCTCTACCTCCGCTCGGGTCTGGGGGACCGGCTCGTCGCCGCCACGGCTTGAAGGGGACTCGCTGGCCCGGCGCGGCGCGCAGCTGTGCCTCGTTGTCCCTGTCGTGCGGGACAGCCGGCCCGCGAACCTCCTGCCATGACGACACAGACCACCACCTCCATCACCACGACCCACCCCGTCCGGACCGACCTGGCGTCGGATCCGGCAGCGACGCCGGGCACCCGCACCGCCCACCGCGGCCGGCTCTGGGCGTTCGCCGGTGTCGGCGCCGGCCTTGCCGGCGTGGGCGCGATCATCACCTCGAGCCTCGTCGACGCCGTCTACGACCCGGACATCCAGGGCGACGCCGTCGCCATCGCCGACAAGCTCGCCACCCAGACCGAGGCGGCCTTCGTCTTCCACACCCTCGCGCTCGTGAGCGCGGTGCTGCTGGTCGTGTTCGCCGCCGGCCTGCTGCGCCGCATGCGGTCGACGGACGCCGACGGCCTCGCGCCCCACGTCGCGTTCGCCGGCCTGGCGGGCACGTCGGTCGTCTCGGTCATCGGCACCAGCCTGGACACCGAGTTCCTCTTCGGGCTGCCGCACCAGGACCAGCTCGTGGCCGACAACGTGGTGATGTACGGCCACTGGATCGGCACGGTGCCGTGGTGCTGGGTGCTCGCGGGCCTGGCCGGTCTCGCCCTCCACGTCGCCGGTCGCAGCGGCGGCGTCCCGCGATGGATCGGCCGGGTCGGCCTGGTCCTCGGCGGCCTGACCCTCCTCGCGGGCATCTCGCCGCTGCAGTACCTCGCCGGCATGACCGGCCCGCTGTGGCTGCTCGTCACCGCCCTCGGGTTCTCGGTCGGCGACAAGCGGCACCGCGGCGCGTGACCCACCCGTGACCGACACTTCTGCTGCCGGTTCGGCCCCGCCGGGGCCGGGCCGGCAGCACACTGTCCCGGTGACCGCCCGCGCCACTGCTCCGGACCCGCAGCGCACGCGGTGGGCGGTGCTGGCGCTCCCGGCGGTCTGCGCCCTGGTGCTCGGCCTCACCGTGTGGCTGGAGCTGCGCCTGCCCGCGCACATCCCCGGCGACGGCCTGGCGCCCGATCCGGGATGGACCACGGCCGGCACCGGGATGCTCCTGGCCGCGATGGCCGCCGTCGTGCTCGTGCACGACCGGCGGCAGGGCCTCGGCTGGGCGCTGGCGTGGTTCGGCCTGTTCTGGAGCCTCGACGGGCTCTCCCAGGCGTGGTTCCGGGCCGGCCTGGCCGAGGCGGAGCCCCTGCCGGCGATGACCTTCACCGCGTGGTTCCTGCTCCGCTTCACCTCGCTGCTGCCGGTGACGGTGGCGGTGGTCGCACTGCTCTTCCCGACGGGGCGCTTCATCGAGGGCGCATGGGGCACCGTCGGCCGGGTCGCCCTCGCCGTCATGGTGGTGAGCGCGCTGACCTACGTGGTCGTGCCCTCCGGAGGGTTCGAGCAGGTCGGCCGGTTGCCACCGGGGACCGACCCCGACCCGACGACGATCCGGGCCCTCGCGCCGTACGCCGACGGGCTGCTCGCCGCCGCCGGCGCGGCGCTCGCGGTGGCCGCCCTGGTGCCCCTGGTGACCGTCGTGCTGCGCTACCGCCGCGCCCGCGGGCTCGACCGGGACCGGATGCGATGGCTGCTGTGGGCGGTCGTCGCCGCCGCGCTCCTCATCGTGCTGGTCGCCGTGCTCGACCTCGGCCGGCTCGAGGAGCTGGTGTTCTTCCTCGTGGTGAACCTGGTCCCGGCCGCCATGACGGTGGCCGTGGTCGCCCCGCGGGTGGTCGACGTCGAGGACCTGCTCGGCCGCACCCTCGCTGTCGGCGGGGTCGGTCTGGTCCTGCTCGTCGTCGACCTCGCGGCCGTCACCGCGCTCACCACCCTGCTCGGTGACGCGCTGGCCCAGCGCGAGGTCGTCGGTCTCGTCCTGCTGCTGACCGTGGCGCTCTACGGACCGCTGCGCATCCGCGCCCAGGCGTGGGTCCGGCGGGTCCTGCTCGGTCGGCGCGACCAGCCGTACGACGTCGTAGCCGGCCTCGCCTCGACCCTCGAGACCTTGGACGAGGGGCCCGAGCAGCTCGCCGCGGTCGCCCGTGCCGTAGCGACGGCCTTCGGCGTGCGCTACGTCAGCGTCGAGGTCGACCGCATCGGCGGCGAGCGGCTCGCCGCGACGTACGGGCAGCGGCCGGTCGAGGTCCGCACCCTCCCCATCACCTACCGCGGCAGCGAGGTCGGCCGGCTGGTCCTGCCCGCCCGGGGGCTCCGGGGCCGGCTGGGCCGCCGCGACGAGCAGCTCCTCGGCGACCTGGTGCGCCAGGCCGCCACCGCGGCGCGCACGACCCGGCTGGCCGAGGAGCTCCAGCAGAGCCGCGAGCGGCTCGTCCTCGCCCGGGAGGAGGAGCGCCGCCGCATCCGCCGGGACCTGCACGACGGGCTCGGCCCCTCGCTCAGCGGCGTGGTGTTCCGGCTGGAGTCGGCGCGGCTGCTGGTCGAGCGCGACCCCGACGCGGCGCGCGAGCAGATCACCGGCACCAGCACGCTCGTGCAGGAGGTCGTCGCCGACGTTCGACGGCTGGTCCACGACCTGCGGCCCCCGGCGCTCGACGACCGCGGCCTGGTCGGCGCGCTGCGCCAGCAGGCCGAGCAGGCGGCGGTGCCGACAGAGGTGGAGGCCGACGACCTCGGCCCGCTCCCGGCCGCGGTCGAGGTCGCGGCCTACCGGATCGCGGGGGAGGCGATGACCAACGTCGTACGCCACGCGCGGGCCACCCGCTGCTGCGTCCGCTTGACCTGCACGACCGGCGCCCTCGTCGTCGAGGTCGTCGACGACGGCACCGGGATCCCGGCCGACGTCGAGGCCGGCGTCGGGCTGGTCTCGCTGCGCGAGCGGGCCGCGGAGCTCGGCGGCCGTGCCGAGGTCACCTGCCCGCCGGAGGGCGGCACCGTCGTCCGGGCCCACCTGCCGCTGTCCGACCGGTCCACCAGCACCCACCCGAAGGAGCACCCATGAGCAGCGAGACCCGGGTCGTCGTGGTCGACGACCACCAGATCGTCCGCGACGGGCTGGTCGCGCTGCTCGGCGCGCTCGACGGCATCGACGTCGTCGGCGCCGCGGCCGACGGCCGGGACGCCATCCACGTCGTCGGGGAGGCCCGGCCCGACGTGGTGGTGATGGACATCCAGATGCCCGAGCTCGACGGCATCGAGGCGACCCGGTTCCTCACCGCGCGGCACCCGGGGGTCCGGGTCGTGATGCTGACCATGAACGAGGACGACGAGACCGTGCTGGCCGCCATCCGCGCCGGGGCCTCGGGTTACCTGCTGAAGGGCTCCGGCGCCGAGGAGGTGGAGACCGCCGTCCGGGCGGCGGCGTCCGGCGGGATGGTCTTCGGCGCCAGCCTGGCCGGCCGGGTGGCGTCGTACTTCGCCGGCGCGAGCGCCCCCGCCGCCTCGCGTGCCGACGACCCGTTCCCCGACCTCACCGAGCGGGAGCGCACCGTGCTCGAGCTGCTGGCGGCCGGCCGGTCGAACGACGCGATCGCCGGCGAGCTGTACGTCTCCGGCAAGACCGTGCGCAACACCGTCTCCGCCATCTACGCCAAGCTGCACGCCGCCGGCCGCGCGGAGGCGATCGTCAAGGCCCGCGAGGCGGGCTACGGCCGCTCGTGAGCGGGCCACGGCCGGGCGGCACAATGGGGCCATGACCGAGAGCAAGTCCAACGCCGCCCGCACCCGCGAGATCAACGACTCGATCCGCTACACGATGTGGTCGGTGTTCCGGTTGGCCGACGTCCTCGGCCCGGTCGACGGCGGGGCGGACCGCACTGCGGAGGCCGCCGAGGTCGAGGAGCTGTTCGCCGAGCTGGCGGAAGCGGACGTGGTCGTCCGCGGCGTGTACGACGTGAGCGGCCTGCGCGCCGACGCCGACGTGATGGTCTGGTGGCACGCCGAGGACTCCACCGACCTGCAGTCGGCCTACCACCGCTTCCGCCGCACCGCCTTCGGCTCCCGCCTGGAGCCGGTCTGGTCGCAGATGGCGCTGCACCGTCCGGCGGAGTTCAACAAGAGCCACGTGCCGGCGTTCCTCAACGACGAGGAGCCGAAGAAGCACATCTGCGTCTACCCGTTCGTGCGCTCCTACGAGTGGTACCTCCTCGAGGACTCCGAGCGCCGCCGGATGCTGGCCGAGCACGGCAAGATGGCTCGCGACTACGCCGACGTCCGGGCCAACACCGTCGCGAGCTTCGCGCTCGGCGACTACGAGTGGATGCTGGCCTTCGAGGCCGACGAGCTGTACCGCATCGTCGACCTGATGCGGCACCTGCGTGCCTCCGACGCCCGCCGCCACGTCCGCGAGGAGGTGCCGTTCTACACCGGCGCGCTCACCCCGGTCGCGGAGCTCCTCGAGCGCCTGCCGTAGCCCGCGGCGCGACGCCGGACCGGTCCGGCCAGGAACCGACCCGTAGCCGGCCGCGTCCCACGGCCATGAAGACGACGCTCGCGGTGCTCCTGGCCGCGCCCCTGCTCGTCCTGTCCGCCTGTGCCGGCGACGAGCCCACGACGGCGAACGACCCCGCGGCCGACCCGCCCGCGGACCCGCCCGCCTCCCAGCCGGCCGAGCCGCGGCCCTCCACGGTGCCGGCGGCCGAGGGCCAGGTCCGCACCAGGGACCTCGCCACCGTGATGGACACCGGCAAGGGGCCCGCCGAGCTCTGCCTCGGGCCGGTCGCGGAGTCGTACCCGCCGCAGTGCGGGGGGCCCGAGCTGGTCGGCTGGGACTGGTCGCAGACCCAGGGTGTCTTCGAGCGCCAGGGAAAGGTCCGCTGGGGGTCGTTCATGGTCACCGGCACCTGGGACGGCAGCCGGTTCACGGTGGAGGACGCCGTGCCGGCCGCCCTGTACAGCCCGATCGTCACCGAGCCGTCGCCCACGCCGACGCCCGCCACGACGTACACCGCCGAGGAGCTCCAGCAGGTCCAGCGCGAGGTGCAGGACCTGCCCGGCGCGCAGGGGGCCTACGTCGAGGGCGGGCAGGTCGTCGTCGACGTCACCTTCGACGACGGCACGATCCAGGCTTGGGCCGACGAGACGTACGGCGAGGACGTCGTGCTGGTGCGGTCGCAGCTGGTGCCGACCACCTGAGGCCCTCACCGACGCGCCGTGCTGCCCAGCGTGCGCCGGGGCGCACGCTGGGCAGCACGAGCGTCCCCGAGCGGCTGGTTCAGCAGCTGACGTCCCTCCTCGGCCGGACTTCTCAGGGAGAACCGGCACTTCCCAGGGGAAGTCTCGGCCGAGAACCGTCGGTTTCCCCGGGGAACCGGGGAAACCGACAGCCGCTCAGCCCTGCTCGGCCGGCTCGAGCGTCAGGCTGACCGAGTTGATGCAGTACCGGTCGCCGGTGGGGGTGCCGTAGCCGTCGGGGAAGACGTGACCGAGGTGGGAGCCGCAGCTGGCGCAGCGGACCTCGACCCGCTTCATCCCGTGCGAGTTGTCCTCGATGTACTCGATCGTGTCGGTGATCGGCTGGTAGAACGACGGCCAGCCGCAGCCGGAGTGGAACTTGGTGTCGGACTCGAACAGCTTGGCCTGGCATGCCCGGCAGCGGTAGACGCCGGTGGTCTCGGTGTCGTTGTACTCGCCGGTGAAGGCTCGCTCCGTGCCGGCCTGGCGCAGCACGGCGTACTCCTCGGGGGAGAGCTCCTGGCGCCACTCCTCGTCGGACTTCTCGACCTGGTAACCCATGCCTCCAGCGTACGGCGGCACACCAGCCGGGCGGCCGCGTCGGACGTCCGAGCGGTGACCGCCACCGTTGACCTGGCCGGAGAACATGTGTTCACTCGTTTCGTGACCGACGTCTCGGGGTAGGGAGGCCGCATGGCAGGGACGATCCCGTGGGAACGGGTGCGCAAGGCCGGGTCGACGCTGACCACGCCGCTGGACCCCGACGACTACCTGCGGTTCCTGAACCCGCTGTGGACCTCGCGGGAGCTCCGCGGCCGCGTCGAGAAGGTGATCCCCGAGACCGACGACGCCGCGACGCTGGTCATCCGGCCCGGCTGGGGCTGGCGCTACAAGCACCGACCGGGCCAGTACGTCGGCATCGGCGTGCAGGTCGACGGCAAGTTCCAGTGGCGCTCCTACTCGGTCAGCTCGCCGCCCAAGCGCAAGGGCCGCACGATCGCGATCACGGTCCGCGCCATGCCGGAGGGCCTGCTCTCCTCGCACCTGGTCAAGGGGCTGGAGCCGGGCACCATCGTCCGCCTGGCGACGCCGGAGGGTGACTTCGTCCTCCCCGACCCGCCGCCGCAGCGGATGCTCTTCCTCGTGGGCGGCAGCGGGGTCACCCCCGTCATGTCGATGCTGCGCACGCTCGACCGCCGCCGGTCGATCGGTGGTGAGGGCGGCGCCGACATCGTCATGCACTACTCCTCGCCGACGCCGGACCGGATGATCTTCCGCGAGGAGCTCGAGGCGCTCGCCGAGAAGCACGAGCACTTCACGCTCCACCAGCTCCACACCGACCTCGACGGGATGCTCGAGCTCGAGCACGCCGAGCGCGGGCTCGACACGATCTGCCCCGACTGGCGCGAGCGGGAGACCTGGGCCTGCGGGCCCGGGCCGATGCTCGACGCGATCAGCGAGCACTACGAGAAGGAGGGGCTCGCCGAGCAGCTCCACCTCGAGCGGTTCACCCTCAAGCTCGGCGACCAGGGCGGCGAGGGCGGGACGATCAGCTTCCGCAACTCGGGCAAGTCCATCGAGGTCGACGGCGCGACGACCGTCCTCGAGGCCGGCGAGCAGGCCGGCGTCGGCATGCCGTACGGCTGCCGGATGGGGATCTGCCACACCTGCACCCTCACCCTCGTCGAGGGGACGGTGCGCGACCTGCGCAACGGCGACGAGTTCGGCCAGCCGAACGAGCCGGTGCAGACCTGCGTCACCGCCGCCGTCGGCGACTGCACGCTCGATATCTGAGCAGCGCCCGCCAGCACGACCAACCAGCACGACGACCCAGCACGACCACCACCCACCCCCGCACGACCCAGCACTGGAGGCCCGATGGCCATCGCGGACGTCAAGGAGTACACCCACCTCTCCGAGGAGGAGGTGGAGCAGATCGGCCGGGAGCTCGACGCCATCCGGCAGGAGGTCGAGGAGTCGCGGTGCGCCGCCGACGCGGCGTACATCAACCGGATGATCAAGATCCAGCGCGGCCTCGCCGCCGCGGGCCGGGTCTCGATGCTCGCCGGCACGTGGGGCGGCCGGTGGGCGCCCAAGGCCGAGAAGCCGGTGCTCGCCGCCGGCGCGACGTTCCTCGCCCTGGCCAAGATCCTCGAGAACATGGAGATCGGCCACAACGTCATGCACGGCCAGTGGGACTGGATGAACGACCCCGAGATCCACTCCTCCAACTGGGAGTGGGACACCGCGCAGCCGGCCGAGCAGTGGAAGCACAGCCACAACTACATCCACCACCAGTTCACCAACGTCCTCGGCTACGACAACGACATCGGCTACGGCATCCTGCGGATGGCCCGCGAGCAGAAGTGGCACCCGGTCAACCTCGGCCAGCCGGTCTACAACGCCCTGCTCGCGACGCTCTTCCAGTGGGGCGTGGCGCTGCACGACCTGGACCTCGAGCGGATCCGCAAGGGGCAGAAGGACCCCAAGGAGATGAAGCGGCAGCTGCGCCAGATCGCGCGCAAGGGCCGCAACCAGATCCTCAAGGACTACGTGGTCTACCCGGCGCTCTCCGGCGCCCGGTACAAGGAGGTCGCGATCGCCAACGCCGCGGCCAACCTGACCCGCAACATGTGGGCCTACGTCATCATCTTCTGCGGTCACTTCCCCGACGGGGCGATGCACTTCACCGAGGAGGAGCTCGAGGACGAGACCCGCGCGGAGTGGTACCTGCGCCAGATCCTCGGCGCGGCCAACTTCAAGGGCGGGCCGCTGCTGCACATCATGAGCGGCAACCTCGGCTTCCAGATCGAGCACCACCTCTACCCCGACCTGCCCAGCAACCGGTACGCCGAGATCTCGGTCAAGGTGCGCGCGCTCTGCGACAAGTACGACATCCCGTACACCACCGGTCCGCTGCACCGGCAGTACGGCCAGGCGCTGCGCACGATCATCAAGCTCTCGGTCCCGAACAGCTGGACCAGCAGCAACGACCCCGCCCCGCCCGAGCGCAGCGACACCGCGAACGAGCCCTCGCGCGACCGGCGCCGCAGGTCCGACGACGAGCGGCCGGCACGCCGGATCGAGCTCGGCGCCTACTCGCGTAGCCCGCGCGAGCGCAGCCACGACGACGAGGAGGGCTGAGACCGCCGATGGATCCCGCTCCCCGGGAGTTCTCCGAGCTGCCGCGCGACCCCGAGCTGGGGGTGCCCGTGCCGTTCGCGGCCGGCACCGACGTCGGGTACGGCGACCGCCCGGCCGGCACGCCGGTGTCGGCCCGCTCCCTCGACAAGCGCCGGGTCACCCAGTGCGCCCTCAGCCGGGTGTGCGGCATCTGCGGCGCGGGGCTCGGCCGGCCGCTCGCCTTCGTCGGCACCCGCACGGAGGTCGGTCGCAACGCCTTCCACCTGCCCCCGGCCCACGTGGCCTGCGCCGACGCCCTCCTCGCGGCGTACCGGGGCGTGGCCGAGCCGGTGCTCGGCCTCGACGCGGCACCGGCGGAGTGGGTGCTCTCGACCACCGCGAGCTTCGAGTTCGTCCGGCCCGGCCGCGACGACCTCGACAAGCGGCCGACGTTCCAGCCGAGCGCGGTGCTGACCGAGGTCCGCTAGCGTCGCGCCATGCCCAAGGCCGCAGCGGCGACGGTGGTCGCCGGGGACCGCGAGGTCCGCGTCACCAGTCCCGACCGCGTGATATACGAGGCGACGGAGTCGACGCCCGAGGTCACGAAGCTGATGGTGGCGCAGTACTTCGCCGATGTCGACGACGGGCTGATGAGGGCTCTGCGCGACCGGCCGACCGCGCTGGAGCGCTGGCCCAGCGGCGTGCGCCCGGGGATCACCCTCGCCACCGGGCGGCCGGGGGAGAAGGCCGAGGCGTTCTACCAGAAGCGGGTGCCGAAGGGCGCGCCCGACTACCTCGAGACCGTCGAGGTGACGTTCCCGTCGGGCCGGACCGCCGAGGAGGTCTGCCCGACGGAGGTCGCGGTGCCGGTGTGGTGCGCCCAGATGGGCACCCTCACTTTCCACCCCTGGCCGGTGCGGCGCGTCGCGGGCGATCCCTCCAGCGTGGACCGCCCCGACGAGCTGCGCATCGACCTGGACCCGCAACCCGGGACGACCTTCGCCGACGCGGTGCGGGTGGCGGGTGTCGCGCGCGAGCTCCTCGAGGAGCTCGGCCTCCGGGGCTTCCCCAAGACCTCGGGCAACCGCGGCATCCACGTCTACGTGCGCATCGAGCCGCGCTGGGAGTTCACGGACCTGCGGCACGCCGCCATCGGCTTCGGCCGGGAGCTCGCCCGGCGCGACTCCGGGGTCACCGTCGAGTGGTGGAAGGAGGAGCGAGGCCGGCGGATCTTCGTCGACTACAACCAGAACAACCGGGACCGGACGATCGCGTCGGCGTACTCCCTCCGCCCGATCCCCGGTGCCCCCGTCTCCACCCCGGTGACCTGGGCGGAGCTCGCCGAGCTGCGCGACCCCCGCACCCTCGACCTCTTCACCGTCCCCGACCGGCTGGCCGACGGCGACCCGTGGGCGGAGATCGACGACGTCGCCCACTCGCTGGACCCGCTGCTGCGGTTGTGGGAGGAGCTGCCAGGCGGTGAGCTCAACTTCCCGCCGGACTACCCGAAGATGCCCGGGGAGCCGCCCCGGGTGCAGCCGAGCAAGAAGGTCGCCTCGCACTGGGACGAGCACGGCAACCGGGTCGAGGACGCGCGCTGACCGCGCTCAGCGCATCGACTCGCGGAACACCTCGAGCATCTGATACGCCGGCCGCGCGGCCTCCCCAGCCGGGTGCGGTCCTGCTGGGAACGGGCCGGGCTCACCTCCGCGTCGCTCCGAGGCCGGGAGGCCGATAGCCTCGCCCGGTGAGCGAGCGACCTGCGGCACCCGGATCGGCTCCCGGATCGGCCCGGCCCCGGCTGGTGGTCGTCACCGGCTCCGGGCGCAGCGGCACCAGCACGGCCACCGGAGCCCTCGCCCGCCTCGGCCTTCACGTGCCCGGACCGCTCGCGCCGGCCGACGAGCGCAACCCGAAGGGCTTCTACGAGACCCCGTGGGTCATCGAGACCAACGGTCGGGTGCTGGCCTCGGTGCCGATCCGCGGCAACGACGCCCGGCCGGACGCCGCCGACCTCGCGGACGTCGCCGGGGACGACGAGGCGCTCGTCGCCGAGATCGCCGACTGGTTGACGGGCCACGTGCGTGCCCACGGCCAGCTGGTCGTCAAGGACCCGCAGATCTTCTGGCTGCACCGTGTGTGGCGCGCGGCCGCCGACCGCGCGGGCGCCGACCTGTCCTTCCTCACCATGCTGCGCCACCCGGTGGAGGTCGCCCGCTCCCGCGACACCGCCTACCTCACCGACAAGGACGCCGAGCACCGCCGGGTCCGCGAGGTCAGCAACGTCGCCGCCTGGTGCAACGCCGCCTACGCCACCGAGCGCGCGACGCGGGGCGGCCGCCGGGCGTTCGTGCGCTACGACGACCTGCTGGCCGACTGGCGAGGCGCGCTCGCCCCGCTCGAGGAGCGGCTCGGCGTGAACCTCGACGCCGGCGTGCGCAGCGCGGACCACCACGAGGTCGACGACTTCGTCGACAGCGGGCTCAACCGATCGCGCGGCAGCTGGGAGGAGACGTCGGTGCCAGCTGCGCTGCGCGACGTCGCCGAGCGGACCTGGCAGGCCGTCACCGTCCTCGCCGACGATCCCCACGACGCAGCGGCGGTGGCGGCGCTCGATGCCGCCCGCGAGGAGTACGTCGGCCTCCACGCCGACGCCGTCGCGCTCGCGGCGGACCACACCGAGGCCGCCGTCCGGATCGCCCGCCGGGAGCAGCGCGAGCTGCTCCAGCAGGTCCGTCAGCGCAACCAGCGGCTCCGGGCCCGGGTCGAGGAGCTGGAGGAGGCGCGGGAGCAGCAGCCCGGTGCCAGCGGCCTCCCGGTCCAGCTGGCGCGCGGGCTGCGTCGCCGCAGGGCTCGCCGCTGAGCGTCGCCGCTGAGTGCCCGGCGCGGGCGGCTCAGCGCCGGGTGAGCCGGATCTTATGCAGCGGGGTGTCGGCCACGCCCGCCTCGACCAGCGCGCGGTGCAGCATGGGCGTCAGGGTCTTCACGTACGTCGCCGTGACGTGGCTGCCCTGCCGGTAGACCAGCGTGTCGGCGACCACCGGCGGGCACACCGCCAGGCCGGGCGGGCAGATCCAGCGGTTCAGGTCGATCAGGGGGAGATCGCGGTCGGCGGCCACCGCCTCCAGCAGCGGCGTGCCGGCGCCCGCCAGCCGCTCGGCGGTCCGCTCGAACCCGCACGAGCGGTAGGAGTCGGCCCGGTCCACGCAGTCGTAGCTCGCGAGGTCGGGGGAGGTCGGGCTGTCGGCGAGGAACACGATGCGGGTGCCCAGCGCGCGGAGCTCGTCGACGGCGCGCTCGAAGCCGCCGGTCGACGCGTCGTAGGACGAGCTCATCTGGGAGAGGAGCACGACGTCGGGCGCGCCGGCCTCCCGGAAGTGCTCGAGCAGGGCGGCGGTGTGCGCCGCGCAGTCCTCGACGACCCCCGTCACGCTGAGCGCGCACGCGGACTTGACGTGGACGTCGAGCCGCCAGCCCTCCCGCTTCGTGATGGAGCGCAGCGCCGGGAACCACTGCCCGGCCTTGGAGTCGCCGACGAGCGCGACGACCTGGGAGGAGGCGGGGTCCCCGAACTGGCAGTCGGTGCGCAGGTCGGGATTGCCGAGCGGGACCTGGCACCCGCCGCGCAGCGGCGCGTCGTCCGGGGCGAGCGCGGGCGGCGGACTGACCGGTCCGTCGTCGTCGTAGAGCCGCGTGGGGTCCGGCACGAGCGTCCACCGCTCTGCGGTGGGGTCGGCGACGAGGGCCTGGGCTCCCGCGGTCCGGGGGGCGTCGTCGAGGTCCGGCACGCTGGCCCACACCGCCGCGGCCGCCGCGAGGGAGCAGGCCACCAGGCCCGCGCCGAGCGCGAGTGCCCGGCGGGGCCGGCCGAGCCGGGGGTGGAACCGGACAGGGTCCTCGACCAGGTGCTTGGTCACCCAGGCCAGCGCGACCGCGAGGACCCCGCCGACCAGGAGACGGGCCGGCAGGCCGAGGTCCGGCGCGCGGACGTCGCTGAGCACCAGCAGCGGCCAGTGCCAGAGGTAGACCGCGTACGACAGCCCGCCCAGCCACACCAGCGGGCGCAGGGAGAGCAGCCGTGCCGGGGCGGTGGCCGGGGCGCCTACGGTCTGCCAGCCGGCGGCGATCACCGCGGCCGTGCCCAGGGTCGGGAGCAGTGCGGCCGCGCCCGGCCAGGCGGTGGCGCTGCTGAAGACGAGGGCGGCGGCCACGACCGCGAGCAGGCCGGCCGCTGCGAGCGCCGTCGCTGCCGGGCGAGGGAGCCGTACGCCGCGCGCGCCGACCACCGCCAGGACCGATCCCACGGCCAGCTCCCAGAAGCGGGTGGTGGAGACGAAGTAGGAGCGCGCCGGGTCGTCGGCGGTCAGCAGGACCGACCAGGCCAGCGACGCGGCGGCGAGGCCGGCCGCGACGGCGCCCAGGACGCCCAGCTCCAGGGCGGCGAGCTCCCGACCGCGGTGGGCGCCGAGCCGACGGACGCCCAGGGTGACGCCGATGATGAGCAGCGGCCACAGGAGGTAGTACTGCTCCTCGATCGCCAGCGACCAGTAGTGCTGCAGCGGCGAGGGGAGGTCTCCCTCGGCGAGGTAGTCGACCGAGCGGTCGGCGAGGACCCAGTTGACCGACCAGGTCGCGGACCCCGCGACGTCGGCGGCGAGGTTGCGGTGCTGCGACCCGGGCAGCAGCCACCATCCGGCCGCAGCGGTCGCCAGCAGCACCAGCGTGGCGGCCGGCAGCAGCCGCCGGGCGCGGCGAGCGTAGAAGCGCGGGAGCGAGACGCGGCCCCCGTCGGCGCTCTCGCGGAGCAGCAGGGCGGTGATGAGGTAGCCGCTCACGACGAAGAAGACGTCGACGCCGACGAAGCCGCCCGGCACCACCGTGGCCCCGGCGTGGTAGAGCACCACGAGCCCGACGGCGAGCGCGCGCAGGCCCTCGATGTCGAGCCGGACCTGGCTGCGGCCGGTGCGGCCGGCACGGCGCGCGGCGCGGCGCTCGGCACGTCCGGGCGGGGCCAGTGCGGACGTCATCGGGCGACGAGGTGCACCACGCCCGGGTGGGCGGCGACCTCCCGGGCGAGGTGCGCAGGCGCCGGTCGGTCGAGCAGGACGGCGCGTGCCCGGTCGAGGAGGTCCAGCCCGTCGCGGAGGCCCGGGAGCTCACGGGTCCGCACGACGTCGGCGAGGCCGAGGGCCGCGGCCGCTGTGCGCACCTCGTCGGGCCGGCTGCTGCAGAGCACCAGCGCCGTGCCGTGCCGCGTGCGGGCGGGGAGCGCGTGCACGGCGGCGAGGGCCGGCAGGTCGGCCGGGGCGACGTCCCCCAGGTGCAGCACCACGTCGGTGCCCGCGGGCACCGACGCCGCGCCGCGCCACAGGTGCGGGGGGACCGGCTCCCACGGCTCGACCCGGGCGCGGGCGCGCACCCCCGCGACGGTCGCCGGGTCGCTGCAACCCGCCACCACCCCCTCGAGCTCCTCCACGGAGGGGAGCACGAGCTCGACGGCCCCCTCCAGGGTGGCGCGGTCGGTCCCACGATCCACCTCGGCCACCCAGCGCAGGCCGGGCCGTGCCTCGGCGAGGGCAGCCGCGAGGGCGCCCGGGGCGCCCGGCACGGTCCGCACCGTGCCGTAGGGAGCGCCGCGCTCCGTGGTGTCGTCGAGGCAGGCCAGCGCCCACCGGAGCAGGTCCTCCCCCGCGGGCGGCGTCAGCAGCCGCCCCAGGTAGGGCTGGGCGGGACCGGTGTCGGCCGCGGCCCGCAGGTGCCCGGTCGGCCGCGCGCTCAGCACGTCGACGACCGTCTCCCGCTGGCGCACGCCGCGCAGGGCGGCCAGCACGCCCGGTGCGGAGAGGTCGGTCTCCTCGAGGAGCAGCAGCTCGGTCGCGCTCCGCGCGTTGACCGTCTCCCAGCGGACCGACGCCTCGCCGTGCGCCTGCCCGTGCGCCTCGGCCATGGCGACGACCTCGGGGCGGCGTGCGGGATCGGCGAGCAGGAAGCGCCGGACGTGCGTCGACAGGGACCGGGCGGTCCGCTCCAGCACGGGGTCCAGCGAGCGGCGGGTCCGCGGCACCTCGGCCAGCGAGCGGAGACCCTCGAGGCGGCGAACGACGCTGAAGTCGATGCTGGCGTCCTGGCGGGACAGCGAGCCGTGGCCGCAGAGCCGGTAGTAGACCGCGTCGTCGTTGTCGAGCACGTCGAAGGTCCACCCGGCGCGGGAGAGCACCCCGAGCCAGAACAGGGTGTCCGACGCGCTCCGCAGCCGGGTGTCGAAGCCGGCGGCTCGCGCGGTCGCGGTCGGGACCAGCTTGCAGACGTTGAGCGACACGGCCTCGGGGAGCTCCTCCGCGGGCACGCGCTCGCCCCGCCGGGCCGCGAAGGCGACCGCGTAGGAGTTGGCGAGGTCGGGCTCGGCCCCGACCTCTGCGACGTCGGCGATCTGCGCCAGCGGGACGACCCCGGGCGCCGCCGCGGCCAGCAGCCGCTCGAGGTAGGCGGGGGAGAGCCAGTCGTCGTCGTCGAGCATCGTCATCCAGGTGCCGCGCGCGGCGGCCACCCCGACGGCGCGGGCGTGGGCGACGCCCGGCCGCGGGCTGCTGACCTCGCGCAGCCGCAGCCGGGGGTGCCGGCGGCGGACCTCCTCGACCACGGCGGGGACCTCGGTCGTCGGTCCGTTCGGGACCACCACGACCTCGAACCGCTCGGGCGCGAGGGTCTGCTCGGCGAGGGAGGCGAGCGCCCGCGGGAGCTGGTCGGGGCGCCCGTACGTCGCCAGCACGACCGAGACCTCCGGATCGGCCGGTACGCCGCCGGCCGCTGCGGCGTTCACCGAGCCGCCCCTCCGGGGGCTGCGGAGGCCACCGGTCCGGCCGGGAGGTCGGCGACCGGGCCTGCCACCAGTCCGGTCAGCACACCGGCGGCCGCGGCGACGTCGCCGAGCACCGTCGTGTGCCGCAGCGGCAGCCGGGACATCACGCTGCCCGGCTCGACGATCGCCCACACGGGCGTGCCGCTGCCGAGGTAGTCCGACAGCTTCGAGGGCAGGTAGGGGTTGCCGCCCGGGCCGTGCTCGCTGGAGTCGGCGTCGTTGACGACGAGGACGTCGAAGCGGCGGCACAACGCCAGGAAGTCGAGGAAGCCGGCGTAGGGGTTGACCACCACGCAGTCGCCCAGGCCCGCGTCCCCCACCGCCGTCGAGATGGCGGCCGGGTCTTGGGTGAAGACGTGCAAGCGCACCCGGGAGCGCACCTGCGGCGCGAGGCCGGCGAGCGCTCCGGTCACCTCGGTCAGGCCGCGGGTGGGGTAGAAGGCGCCGAAGTAGGCCAGGTGCACGTAGCCCGGCTCGAGCTCGTAGGCCGGCTCCTGCAGGTCGTAGAACCGCGGCGGCAGCGTGGGGTGGTGGCGCACGGCCGACACGGCGCGCACCCGCTCGGCCAGGGCCGGGTCCGGGCAGTAGCCCAGCATGTGCTCGCGCTGGTTCTCGTTGGTGAAGAGCACCTCGTCGGCCAGGGCGTACGCCGCCAGCTCGGCGAGCTCGAAGGTGTTGCCGTCGGCAGGCGGCTCGACCCCGGCCCCACGGAGCCCGGCGAGCAGCTCGTCGAGCAGCGGCCCTCCCGTGGCGCTGCCGGGGCGGCGCCGGTTGTGGATGGTGCGGCTGATCGGGTCGGAGAACTCGGCCACCCACGGGACCGAGGGGTTGCGCAGCTTGTACTGGGCCGCGGCGAGGTGGGAGGCCACCCACATCGCCCGCGAGGTGACCGAGCGGTGGTCCTTGCCCCACTCCTCCAGCTGCGCGTGGACCCGCGCCGACCAGTCCTCCACCGCGGTCCAGGAGACGAAGTGGGGGACCCCGCCGAGGGCGGCCAGCCGTCCGACGTACGGCGCGGCGATGGCGTCCAGCGAGGGGTCCCGGTCGCGGAGCCCGTCGAGGTCCTTGCAGATCACGTCGACGAGGAGTCCCCGCTCCCGGACCCGCCGGGCGGCGACGATGCCGGCGGTGCCGACCCAGGGCGTGAAGCAGTAGTAGAGGGCGAGGTGCTCGGCGGCGTCACCGTTCACCACCGGCCAGGACACCCGGCGCAGCCGTCGCGCCTCGACGTCCTCCACGACGGCCGCCCGCTGGCCGGGCTCGCGGGCGAGGAAGCCGCGCAGGTGGCCCAGCTGGGCGCGCACCACGTGCTCGGTCACCCGCTCCACCTCGGGGGACCGGGGCTCGACCTCCTCGAGGCTCTGGATGCAGGCGAGGCGCTGGCTGACGGCGAAGTCGTACGTCGGCTCCTGGCGGGACAGCGAGCCCGGCACCCGGGTGCGGAGGTAGCAGGCGCGCCGGTCGCGCAGCACGCGGAAGCGGAACTGCTGGTGGGCGAAGGCCTTGGTCCAGAACACGAAGTCGGACCCGCCCCGCAGCGAGTGGTCGTAGCCGACCTCGCGGGCGAGGGCCACCGGGACGAGCTTGCCGACGTTGAGCGAGATGCCCTGCGGGAGCTGGTCGACCGCGACCGTCCCGTCGTCGGCCAGGGCGTCGTCGGCCAGGAGGGAGGTGAGCGCGCGGGAGTAGTAGTTGTCGAAGTCCGGACGGTCGGGGGCGTCGGGCTCGACGTCGGCGAGCCACGCCGCCGGCACCACGCCCGGCTCGACGGCCGCGAGCAGGTCCTCGAGGAAGTACGGCGTGACCCGGTCGTCGTCGTCGAGGATGGTCATGTAGCTGCCGCGAGCGGCCCACAGGCCGACGGTGCGCGCGTGCGCGACGCCGGGCCGCGCCGAGTGCAGGACCCGCACGTCGGTCGCCGCGTGGTGCGCGACCACTGTCTCGACCGCCTCGTCCACCGCTTCCCGGGTGCCGTCCGCGGGCCCGTTGACGACCACGACCACCTCGAACCGGCCGGCGTCGAGCGTCTGGTCCGCGAGCGAGCGGAGGGCCCGCCCGACCAGCTCGGGGCGGCCCCGGGTCGCCATGACGACCGAGATCTCGGGTGGCAGACTGCCGCTCATGCTGACGACCTGCACGTCCTCTCCGCAGCTCGGTGCTCGGGCCCGTCCCGGGGCGGGGGCCACCCGGTGACGACCGGACGCGAGGATACGCGACCGGCTCGCGTCGTCGTCGTCGGCGCGGACCGGCCCGAGGCAGCACAGGTCTTCGGTGGCGCCTTCGACCGGATGCTCACCACGACGTACGACGAGCTGGTCGCCGACCTGGCCGCCGAGCGCACCGCCCTCGAGGAGGCCGGCCTGGGGCCCGACCCGGTGCGGTTCGTGGGCGTCGCCGCCGGCCCCGGGATGCAGGCTGCGGTCGACGAGGCCCTGGCCATGGTGCGGACGGCTGCGGCTGCGGGCGAGGACGCTCCCGAGCTGGCTGTCGAGGTGCCGTGGGACCTCGACGCCCTCGACCACCTCCGCCAGCGGCTCACCTCACCGGGAGCTCCGCCGATCAGCGACGTCCGCCGCTATCGGGACCGCCCGTGCCTGGTCCTCGGCGGTCCACCGGCGCCGACCACCGATCCGGCCTGGGTGGTCAACGCCCTGCTCACCGTCGGCACCACCGCACCCGACGCCCGCGTCGCGGAGCAGCAGCGGGTGGCCGCGGACTGGGAGCGTGCCAGCGCGCACGCACAGCTCGAGCGCAAGGACGCCGAGCTCGAGCGCGTGCGGCGCCGCCTGGTCGAGACGCGGCGGAAGCTGCAGGAGCTGGAGGGCCCGCGCGACGGGAAGGGCGGGGGCGGCCCTCGGCGGGGTCGGCGCGCCCACGGGTCCTCCGCAGCGGCTGCCTCGCCCGCCGCCGCCCCACCACCCACCGTCGTGGGGCTGCTCGCAGCAGTCGGTCGTCGGACCGGCCTCGGGGTGCTCGGGGGCGCCGTGGTGGTCGCACTCGTGGCGGCAGCCGCGGTGGCGGTGCCCGCGCTCGTCCTCGCCGCGGTGGCGGGCAGGGTCGGCGTCGCGATCGGGCTCGCGCTGGGCGTGACCCTGGTCGCCTGCGCCGTCGTCGCCACGCTGGTCCTGGTCGGTCAGCGTCGTACCGCCGCCCGGCTCGAGGCACTGCAGGATGCGGTCGGACGGCAGGGCCGCACGGCGGACCAGCGCGGCCGCGACCTGCGTCGCGCCATGCGCCGGACCGGCCGCGACCTCGCCGGGCAGAAGGCCTCGCTGAGGGGCGTCGCGCGCAACGTCCGGCGGCTGCACGACCAGGTCCGCACCACGGCGAAGGACGAGGGGCTCGTCACGCGCCGCCAGGTGCAGGCCGTGGTCAACCTGGCCGCCATGGTGCCGCTGCGCGGCGGAGTGCCGGCGCTCGGCGGCTGGGCGGCCTCGCCCGACTTCGCCGTCGAGGTGGTCGACCGACTCCTCACCGAGCGCCCCCGCGTCGTGGTCGAGGCGGGCAGCGGGGCGTCCACGCTCCTGCTGGCCCTCGCCGCGCGTGAGCACGGCCTCGACACGCGGATCGTCTCGCTCGACCACGACGCGCACTTCGCCGCCCGCACGCGCGAGCTGCTCGAGCGGCACGGCGTCGCGGACCGCGCCGAGGTGCGGTGGGCGCCGCTCGCGCGCACGCACGTAGTCGGCCACCTCACCCCGTGGTACGACGAGGAGGCGCTGGCCGATCTCCACGACGTGGGGCTGCTTGTCGTCGACGGCCCCCCGACGGGCACGGGCCCGGCCGCGCGCTACCCGGCCGTGCCGCTCCTGCAGGACCGGCTGGCGGCGCGGTGCACGATCGTCGTCGACGACACCGGCCGCCAGGACGACCGGGAGGTGGTCGACCGGTGGGCGCGGCTGCTGCCTGACTTCGACCGCACGGACCTGCCGCTCGAGAAGGGCGCCTCGATCCTGCGCCGCGGCTGAGGGATCCGCTCAGAGCCGGTGCGCCTTCTCGCCGGTGGTGCGGCCCCGCGTGTCGAGGAGGCAGGCGGCCGACTGCTCGAGCGCGGCGACGTCGTACTCCGCGTGGTGCTGCAGCAGCACCGTCACGTCAGCCCGCCCCACGGCGGCGAGCACGTCGTCGTCAGCGCGGACGGTGCCCGCGACGTCCCAGTGCTCGACGTGGGGGTCGTGGTACTCCACCCGGGCCCCGAGCTGCAGCAGGCGCTTGGCCACGTCGAGCGCCGGGCTCTCGCGCTGGTCGGCGATGTCGGGCTTGTAGGTGACGCCGAGGAGCAGCACCGTGCTGCCGCGCACCGCCTTCTCCTGGTCGTTGAGGAGGGCGGTCACCCGGCTGACGACGTAGGCCGGCATCGAGGAGTTGATCTCCTGGGCCAGCTCGACGAACCGGAAGCCGTAGCCGAGCTGTGTGCGCACCCGGTGGCTGAGGTAGTTGGGGTCGATCGGGATGCAGTGGCCGCCGACGCCGGGCCCGGGGGTGAAGGCCTGGAAGCCGAACGGCTTGGTCGAGGCCAACCGGATGACCTCCCAGAAGTCGATGTCGAGCTCGTGGAAGAACCGCACCATCTCGTTGACGAGTGCGATGTTGACGTGGCGGTAGGTGTTCTCCAGCAGCTTCGCCGACTCGGCCTCGCGGGTGCCGCGGGCGACGACGACGGTGTCGACGACCTGGGCGTAGAAGGCCCGCGCCCGCTCCTGGGCCGCCGGGTCGTCGGCGCCGACCACCTTGGGCGTGTTCTTCAGGCCGTACGTCGGGTTGCCGGGGTCGATGCGCTCGGGGCTGTAGGCGAGCGGCAGCTCGTCGGGGCCGAGGCCGGAGAGCTCCTCGAGCAGCGGGCGCACGACCTCCGCGGTCGTGCCGGGATAGGTGGTGGACTCCAGCACCACCAGCGTGCCGGGACCCAGGTGCGGCCCGATGCCGCGGCAGGCGCTCTCGACCGCAGCCAGGTCCGGCCCGCCGTCCGCGCTGAGCGGCGTCGGCACGCAGATGACCACGGCGTCCGCCTCGGCGACGCAGGAGGCGTCGGAGGTGGCGGTGAAGCCGGCGGCCAGCATGGCGCCGACCTGCTCGTCGGAGAGGTCGTCGACGTGGGAGCGGCCCGCGTTCAGCCCCTCCACCACGCGCGGGGAGACGTCGAGCCCGGTCACCTGCAGGCCGGCCCGGCAGGCCTCCGCGACGAGCGGCAACCCGACGTACCCGAGTCCGACGACGACGAGGTCGCTCATGTTGTTCCCTTCCCGGGCCGCTGCTGGTGCTAGGTTCTGGCCGCCCCGCACCCTAGCCCGAGGACGTCCCCGATGACCGACGCCCCCGCCCACACGCCGGTGATCTGGCACGTGACCGGAGCGCGGCCGAACTTCCCGAAGGCGGCGCCGGTGCTGCGGGCCCTGGAGGCGCGGGGCTGGGCCCAGCGGCTGGTGCACACCGGGCAGCACTACGACGACAACATGTCGACGATCTTCTTCGAGCAGCTGTCGCTGCCCAAGCCCGACCTGAACCTCGGTGTCGGCTCGGGCAGCCACGCCGTCCAGACGGGCACGATCATGATCCGCCTCGAGGAGCTGTGGTCGGCCGAGCGGCCGGCGCTGGTCGTGGTCTACGGCGACGTCAACTCCACCGTCGCCGCCGCGATGGTGACCAGCAAGCTGGGCATCCCGCTGGCCCACGTCGAGGCGGGCCTGCGCAGCTTCGACCGGACGATGCCCGAGGAGGTCAACCGGCTGGTCACCGACCGGCTCAGCGACCTGCTCCTGGCCACCAGCGTCGACGCCGTCGGGCACCTCGCCCGCGAGGGCGTCGACGGTGACCGGGTGGTGCTCGTCGGCAACCCGATGATCGACACGCTGCTGGCCCACCGCGACGAGCTCGGCCGCCACCGGCTCGCCGGGGTGCCGGAGCTCGCGGGCCTCTCGGGGGCGTATGCGGTGGCGACGCTGCACCGCCCGGCGAACGTCGACAGCGACGCCGCCCTCGCCGGGCTGGTGGCGGCGCTGCGGGCGACCGCCGACCAGGTGCCGGTCGTGCTGCCGGTGCACCCGCGCAGCCGCGGCGGGCTGACCCGCGCCGGCCTCTTCGAGCACCCGCAGGTCCACGCCGTCGAGCCGCTGGGATACCTGGAGTTCCTCAGCCTGGTCGACGGCAGCGCCCTGGTCGTGACCGACTCCGGAGGCATCCAGGAGGAGACCACCGTGCTCGGCGTGCCGTGCCTGACGCTGCGTCCGAACACCGAGCGCCCGGTGACGATCACCGACGGGACGAACCGGCTCGTGACCGCCGAGGGGCTGGCCGACGCGGTCGCCGCCGCCCTCGCCGCCGGCCGGCCGGCGCAGTGGAAGGTGCCGCCGCTGTGGGACGGCCACGCCGGCGAGCGGATCGCCGAGGCCGTCGAGGCGCTCCTGCGCTGAGCCGCGCCCGGCCCGGGTGGCCCCCGGTGGCCCGGCCCGGGCGGGGTCACCGCTCCCAGGGGGCGGCGACGGGGTAGTAGCGCGGGAAGAAGTCGGCGAGCAGCTCCTCCAGCCGCTCGGCCCGCAGGGCGTGGTCGTGGTGGTCGCCCAGGCACAGGAAGTCCTGGTCGCGGCCGAGGACCTGCCGCAGCTGCTGCTCGACGTCGGCGTTGCTGAGGTTGACGTAGGCGAGGTCGCCCTCGGCGAGGGCGGCGGCGCCGGTCAGCAGCGCGAAGTGCTGGGCCAGCGAGCTGAGCGTCGAGACGTCGGTGTCGCTGCGGAACGGCGCGTGCGCGGTGGCGTCGAGCGCGTCGGGGAAGGCCGCCTCCAGCTCCTGCAGCACCGAGACCCGGTGGGGGTGGGGCGTGTGCGCGAGGTGGTGGGTGGTCACGGCGCCGAACCGCTCGCGCAGCAGCGCCCGGTTGTTCAACGCGGCCGTGACGTACGGCGCGGCGTCGGCCTGGTCGGGCAGGCCGACCGCCGAGGGCGACGGGAAGACGGCGAGCTGGCCGGCCGGGGAGAAGAACGCCTCGGGCCCCAGCGGCCGGCCGAGCAGCACGTCGTCGTTGAGGTAGACGAAGTGCTCGGTCAGGCCGTCGATGCGGTGCAGGCCGGTCTCGATGGCGTGGGAGTTGAAGGTCGGCAGGGCGCCGGCCGGCAGGATGTCGCGGTGGTCGACGAGGTTCACCCTCGGGTGGTCGACGTCGAGCCACGCCGGGACCTGGCCGGCGGTGACCAGGTGGATCCGGCGGACCCAGGGTGCGAAGAGGTGGAGGCTGCGCATCGAGTACCGCAGCTCGCCGCGGTCGAGGAAGCGCGCCCGCCCGCTCGACTGCCGGGTGTGCGCGGTCCCCGTGACCTCCGCGAGGCGCGCCTGACGCGCGGCGTCCCACTCCGGGTCGCTGCCGTCGACCCAGGTGTAGACGACGTCGACCGGGAAGCGGCACTCCGTCACCGTCGGCTCGGCCATCAGGGGCAGGGTCGGCACGGTGACGCCGTCGACCTCGACCTCCACGGCCGTCGCCAGCGACGCGGCGTCCAGCCGCTCGGCGTACGCGTTGCGCCGGGGGGCGACCAGCGAGCCGTCCGGCCCCGCCTCCCACAGCTGGACCTCCACGCTGCAGCCGGCGGCGAGGTGGGTGGGCCCGTCGGCGTCCTCGGGCCACGGCTCCAGGTGCAGCACCGACGTGCGCCCGCGGCGCAGCCCCTCGGCCATCGCGGCGACCGGGCCCGAGCGGTTCCCGCGGTGGTGGTCGGCCGGGTCGCGCAGGGAGAGGTACGCCGGCAGCGGTGCGGCCGCGAGGTGGCGGAGGAAGGCGTCGCGGGCGGCCATCGGCAGCACGACCACCGGCGAGGGGCGCTCGTGGGCGGGCACCACCAGCCACGGGGCGCCGGTGGCCCGGGCGGCGTCGGCCGCGGCGCTCAACGCGCGGCTCCGGGCCTCGGCCGGCGTCACGTCG
>NZ_JBNCOG010000021.1:0-71839 GCF_051280745.1 Nocardioides ureilyticus
GCCCGTCCGCGCGCCCGTCGCCCCGGGCGCGGCCGATGCGCGGCGCCGAGGGGCGCCGGACCGGCGTCAGCGGTGCGGTCGTGGCCGCCGGGCCGGAGAGGTCGGCGGAGATCGCGGTCACCTGGAGCACGGTCCGGGTGCGTCCCCGCAGCCGGTGCGACCACGCCCGCGCGGAGGCGGGCAGCGTCGCCGCGGCGACCTGGACCCCCCCGCGCACCGCCCGGACCCGCCAGCCGGTGACCAGCGCCTGGTCGTACGACGCGGGGGCCTGCCAGCGGACGGTCGCGAGACGCTTGCCGACGCGGGTGACCAGCTTCGCCGGTGCCGGCGGCGCGCCGGGCAGGGTGACCTGCGTCCAGGCGAGCGGGCCGAGGCCCAGCAGGTCGAGGGCGCGCACGCCGAACCGGTGGGTGACGCCCCGCTCGAGGCCGGTGAGGGTGACGGCGCGGGTGCCCGGCTGCGTGCGGCTCACCGTCTCGCCGTCGTGCACGACGTCGTAGCCCAGGAGCGAGCCGACGCTCCCGAGGAGCGGCGTCTGCCAGCTGAGCCGCACGGTGCCGGTGAGGGCGTCCGTGGCCGTCGCGAGGCCGGTGGGCGCCCCGACGCCGGTGGGCTCCTCGGGGTCGTCGCTCGGCGGAGGCGGCTGCGTGCTCGTCGGGGGCTCGGACGTCGTCGTGGGCGGCTGCGTCGTGGTCGTCACCACCGCGGCGAGGTCGGCCACGGCGGCGGTGCCCGTGCCGGCGGCGTTGACGGCGCGGACCGAGAGCTGGTGCGCCGAGGCGTCGACGCCGGTGAACGTGTGCCGGCTGGCAGTCGCCGGGAGGCTGACCCACCCGCCGGCGTCCAGGCGCGCCTGGTAGCCGGTCAGCGGGCTCCCGCCATCCGAGGCCGGGCGCTGCCAGCTGAGGGTGGCGCTGCCTGCGGAGGCGTCGCGGGTGGCCGTGACGCTCGTGGGCTGGCCGGGCGCGGTCGGGGTGGTGACGGTGGCCGTGGTGACCGGGCCGGTGCCCACGGCGTTGACGGCCGCCACGCCGAGCGAGTACGTCGCGCCGGGCGCCAGGCCCGTGAACGTGTGCGACCGGGCCGTGGCGCCGAGCGTCGTGACGGCGGCACCGTCGCGGGTGAGCGCGTAGCCGGTGACGGGGCTCCCGCCGTCGCTGGCCGGTGCCTGCCAGGTCAGCGTGGCGGTGCGGCCGTCGGCGCCGGGGGAGGCGTGGACGCTCCCGGCCGCGTCGGGCGCGACGGCGGTCTCGACGAGCCCGCAGCCGGTGACCGACAGCGTGTAGGCGCCGAGGCTGCCGTACCCCTCGTAGGTGGAGCCCTCGCCGGTGCCGTCGACGCGCAGGTAGTAGGTGCCGGCGTCGACGGTGGTGCGCGCCGTGGCGGCGAGCCCCGTCATCCGGTCCCGCGTGGACGCGGCCGACGTCGGGTTGGCATGGGTCTTGCTGACGCCCGCGGCGTCGAGCAGGTCGATCGCGATGTCGAGGTTGGGGCTGGTGGCCGCCGGGTTCGCCGCGAGCGAGACCTCGCCGCTGCACCGGCCGAGCGCGTAGACGTCACGGTCGGCGTCGGAGGTGATGTACGCCGGTCCGGTCGGCAGCTGCGCAGCCGCGGTGCCGACCGTCGCGCCGGCCTCGTCGGCCCGCACCGGCGCCCCCGAGTCGGCGATGATCGCGAGGTCGTCCTCGGTGTTGTTGGCGCTGGAGTACGCGCCGCGGCTCCACTGCACCAGGGGCCGGGAGTAGCCGACGCCCATGATCGGGGCCCAGCCGGCATGGCCGCTGTAGTAGCTGCTGGTGGTGGTGGCGTCGTGCTTGAGTGCCAGGTTGTGGCCGGCCTCGTGCGTGGCCGCCTCGGCGACCGACTTGGTATCGTTGCCGAGCTCGCTCGGGAAGACCCACGCCGGCTGCAGGTCGGCGTGGTAGGTCGGCTCGTCGAAGACGTTGAGGAACGCCACGCCGCCGCACTGGCTGTTGCACAGGTCGGAGGCCGCCTGGTTGCTGCCGGTGACGAGGACGCGGGTGCCGTACACCTGGTCGGACCAGCCGTTGCGCGTGATCGCGGCCGCGCCCGGGTCCTCCGTGGTCACGTCGACGTCGAAGGGTGCGAAGTCCTCCGCAACGCGGGCCCAGACCGACTGGACCTCGGCGCGCTCGGCGCTGCTGAACGTGGCTCCGTCGCCGGCGGGGTCCCAGCCGGCGTGCCAGCCGGCCGTGAGCGGGTAGTCCGGGTCGCGGTTCCACTCGGTGTCGGACACGTCGGCGCCGTCGAAGTCGAGGTAGATCGTGCGCTGCGACCCGGGCTTGCTGTGCAGGGCGAAGGTCTCGGCCAGCGGGGCCTGCGCCGTGGTCGCCGCCGCGCTGCCGGTCTCGGTGTGGCCGGCCTCGGTGTGGTCGGCCTCGGTGTGCACGGGATCGATGAAGGCGATCCGTCCGTCCCGGTGGACCCGGGCGGTGCGGTCGGTGCGGAGCAGCTGGCGCAGCTCCGTCGCCGACATCTCGTGGGCCCGGGCGGCCGCCGGCAGCTGGTCGCCCAGCAGCTCGATCGCCTGGCGGCCGGTCGCCGCACGGGGGATGCGGACGCGCTCCTCGGCCGCGGGGCGGGCCGTGCCGGTCGACGAGCCGGCGGGCGTCTCGTGGGGCACGGGAGCGGCGGCGGCCGGCCGGGTGGGCCGGTGGTCGCCGACGTACGACGGTGCGTGGGCACTGCTGGGGGTCAGGGGGAGGGCAAGGGCAAGGGCCACCACGGTGGTGGCGATCTGTCGCAGCGGACGCGGCGCGAGCGGGGGGGTCATGGCGCGGTCTCCTCGGTGTCGCCACCCACCGTAGGAACGGACTAGACCGGGCGGAGGCCGTCCGGCCGGAGTCTGTCCTGACGGCGCGGAGAACCATCCCGACGGGCCATGCCGCGCGCCCCTGGGTGCTACCGGCAGGGACTAGGACGGCCCGCCGGAGGGTCAGCCGGGTGGGGCCGCCCCGGTCGCGGCGGTCACCACGGCGCCGCACCACTGGTCGGCCCGGGCGAGGAGCGCGTCGGCGTCTCCCGCGGCGCGCCCGCCGAGCGAGCAGACCAGCCAGGCGTCGCCGAGGAGACCGCGGAAGGACACCTCGGCGCGGCGACCGCTCCGGCACAGCAGGGCGGTGCTGGGCTCGCCGAACGCCGGAGCGTCCGCCACCGGCTCGCAGCCGCCCCTGCGCATGGCGGCGCGGCCTAGGGCCTCCGCGCGGGCGGCCGTCACGGGTGGCGCGAAGACCCAGGCCGCCGCGGTCATGGGCCCCGACGACCAGCGGCAGCCGTGCTCGTGGGCGACGTCGGTCGTGGTGGGCGTGAGCGGCGCCGTCTCGCCGTTCTCCCAGGTGTCGGTGGTGCGGGGCGGGCGACCGAGCGCGGCCAGGACCGCCTCGGCCGGCACGCCGTCGCAGAAGGGCGCGCGGAGGACGGCGAGGCCCCGGGTCTCGACCTCGCTCAGCCTCGGCACGGACACGCTCCCGGCGCCGTCGGGCTCCGCGGCGGGCGGCGGCTCGGCGGGCGGCGGCGCGGGCTCGACGGCGGCCACGCCGACCGCGACCGCTCCGCCGGTCAGCGCAGCGCTCGCGAGCAGCGTCCGGACCGCGAATGGCATGGGCCACAGGGTAGGGAGGGCCGCGTCGCGCGTCCGCACCGTGGTGGGACCGCTCGCGTACCGTTCCCCGGGTGATTCGCTTCGAGAAGGTCACCAAGGCCTACCCCGGCCCGGGCGGGCCGGCGCTGGACCAGGTGTCGGTCGACGTGGAGAAGGGCGAGTTCGTCTTCCTCGTCGGGACCTCCGGATCGGGCAAGTCCACCGCGTTGCGCCTGGTGCTCCGCGAGACCCGGCCGACCTCCGGTCGCGTCTACGTCGCCGGCAAGGAGATCAACCGCCTGGCCGGCTGGAAGGTCCCGCGCCTGCGCCGGCAGATCGGCACCGTCTTCCAGGACTTCCGCCTGCTGCCCAACAAGACCGTCGCCGAGAACGTCGCCTTCGCGCTGCAGGTCACCGGCGGCTCCCGCAAGGAGATCCGCCGCGTGGTCCCGGAGACCCTCGAGCTGGTCGGGCTCGAGGGCAAGGCCGACCGCCTGCCCGAGGAGCTCTCGGGTGGCGAGCAGCAGCGGGTGGCGGTCGCGCGGGCGTTCGTCAACCGGCCGATGATCCTCATCGCCGACGAGCCCACGGGCAACCTCGACCCGACGACCTCCGTCGGCATCATGAAGCTGCTGGACCGGATCAACCGGACCGGCACGACGGTCGTCATGGCCACCCACGACCACGGCATCGTCGACCAGATGCGCAAGCGGGTCATCGAGCTCGAGGACGGCCGCGTCGTCCGCGACCAGGCGCGCGGCGCCTACGGCTTCGAGCACTGACCCGCACCCACCGCACCCGCCGCACACCCGGAACCCGAGCCGCCGTACCCGAGCCGTCCCCGAGCTGAACGAGAGCCGATCCACCCATGCAGCTTCGCCACGTCTTCACCGAGCTCGGCCAGGGCCTGCGCCGCAACGTCTCCATGCACATCGCGGTGGTCCTGACCCTCTTCGTGTCCCTCACCCTGGTCGGCCTCGGCCTGCTGCTCAACCAGCAGGCGCAGAAGGCCGCCGAGCAGTGGGGCTCGCAGCTGCAGATCACCGTGTGGCTGTGCAAGGACCAGGACGACAACCCGCGCTGCAGCACCGAGGTCACCGACGCCCAGAAGGCCGCGCTGGCCGACGTGGTGGAGGAGAACCCCGAGGCCGAGAGCTTCTACTTCGAGTCGCAGGAGGAGGCCTTCGAGAAGATCAAGGAGCTCCTCGGGCCGGAGAAGTTCGAGGGGCCCAACCCGGCAGCGACGGTCGAGGACATGCCGCAGTCGATGTGGATCACCCTCGAGGACCCCAACGAGTTCGAGGGCATCACCAGTGCGGTCGAGGGGCTCGACGGCGTCTCCTCGATCCGGGACGCCCGGGAGGTCCTGCAGCCCATCTACGGCTCGATCACCGCGCTGAAGTACGGCGCCTGGGGCACCGCGGCGTTCCTCGTCCTGGCGGCGCTCATGCTGGTGGCCAACACCATCCGGCTGACCGCCTTCGCCCGGCGCAAGGAGATCGGCATCATGCGGCTGGTCGGCGCGTCCACGCTCTACATCGCGCTGCCCTTCCTCCTGGAGGCGATCGTCACCGCGGTCATCGGCGTGGGCCTCGCCGCGGGGGCGCTCGGCGCCTTCATGTACTTCGGCATCCACGAGCGTGCGGCCACCGGGCTGACGTTCATGCCGTGGATCGGCATGCCGGAGTACCTCTCCACCCTCGCGGCGATCGCGGTCCTCGGACCGCTGCTGACGCTGCTGCCGACACTCCTGCTGACCCGCAAATACCTCAAAGTCTGAGCCGCGGCCCGTACGGTCGGTCCGTTCCGCACTTCCCGATCAACTTCCCCTGACCGACGAAGACGAAGGCAGACCCGGTGCGCCCCTTCCCCCGTGCCGCTCGCCGACGCCTGGCAGCAGCGACCGTCGTCTGCTCCGTGGCTGTCGGTGGGCTCTCCGTGCCTCTGGCCGGTGCCGAGGACGACCTCCGGGACCGGCAGAAGCAGGTCCAGAAGGACATCGACCACGCCCACGACGAGCTCGAGCACTCCAGCGACCGACTCCGCAAGGCGACCCGGCGGCTCGAGACCGCGGTGGCCCGGCTCGACGCCGCGGAGGCCGAGCTCGCCGACGCGCGGACCCGGCTCGGCGCCGCCCGGGCGCTGGACCGGCGGATGGCCGCCCGGCTCGAGGCGGCCGTCGCCCGGCTGGCGTCGGCACGCGAGGCCCTGGCGCAGGGCCAGGAGGCGCTCGAGGCCCAGCGCGAGCGGGTCACCGACACGATCACGTCGATCTACGAGCAGGGCGATCCCGAGCTGCTGGCCTTCGCCGCGATCCTCGACGCACAGACGCCGGAGGACCTCACCCGTCAGATGGGCGCCCAGGACATCATGGTGGGGCGGGAGACGCGTGCCTACGACGACCTGCACGCCGCCGAGGTGCTGCTCGAGGTGCGCGAGAACAACGTCGAGGACGCCAAGAACGCCGTCGCGGAGGAGCGGCGCGACGCCGCGGCCCACCTCGACACCATGCGTGCGCTGCACGAGGAGACCCGGCTGGCGCAGGTCAAGGTCCGCGAGCTGGTCCAGGACCGTCGCTCGGCGCGCCAGTCGGCCAGCCGGGCCAAGGCCAAGGACCGCGTGGTCCTCGCCCGGCTCCGCGCCGAGGAGCGGGAGATCAAGCAGAAGATCCTCGAGGCGGCCCGCCGGGCCCGCCAGCGCAGCTCCGGCTACCAGGGCACGACCGACGGGCTCCTCATGCGACCCTCGGCCGGCCCGATCACCTCGCCGTACGGCTACCGCGAGCACCCGATCTACCACTACTGGGGGATGCACGACGGCACCGACTTCGGCGCGGCCTGCGGCTCCCCGCTGTACGCCGTGGACTCCGGCACGGTGATCTCCGCCTACCACTCCTCGGTCTACGGCAAGCGGCTCTACGTCAACCTCGGGCAGGTCAACGGCCGGATGCTCACCGCCGTCTACAACCACGCCTCCCGGTACACCGTGGGCGTGGGGGACCGGGTGGAGCGCGGCCAGGTCGTCGGGTACGTCGGCTCCACGGGCTGGTCCACCGGCTGCCACCTGCACTTCACCATGCTGCGCAACGGCGAGCACACCGACCCGATGCCCTACTTCTGACCCAGCGCCTCCTCGGACGTCATACGGGGCGAGCACCCGCTTGCTCCCTCCGTATGACGTCAACCTCGGCCGGCCTGAGACAATGGTGGGATGGCGAAGGAGCAGGGCCAGAAGATGGTCGCGCAGAACAAGAAGGCGCGGCACGACTACGCCATCGAAGCGACCTTCGAGGCGGGCCTCGTCCTGCAGGGCACCGAGGTGAAGTCGCTGCGGCAGGGGCGGGCGTCGCTGGTCGACGGGTTCGTCGACATCGACGGCGGCGAGGCGTGGCTGCACGGCGTGCACATCCCGGAGTACTCGCAGGGCACGTGGACCAACCACTCCGCCCGCCGGAAGCGCAAGCTGCTGCTGCACCGCACGGAGATCGACAAGATCGAGCGCCGGGTGACCGAGAAGGGCCTGACCGTGGTGCCGCTCGCGCTGTACTTCAAGGACGGCCGCGCGAAGATCGAGATCGGCCTCGCCAAGGGCAAGAAGTCGTGGGACAAGCGCAACTCCATCGCAGAGCGCACCGCCAACCGCGAGAAGGAGCAGGCGGTCGGCCGCTACCTCAAGGGGATGCGTGACTGAGGCGGGTGCGCCGGTCGGAGGGTCTTCGCCGGTCGATCCTTTCTCGCCGGTCGATCCCCTCTCGCCGGTCGAGCCCCTCTCGGCGGTCGAGCCCCTCTCGGCGGTCGAGCCTGTCGAGACCAGCGGTGACGTCGTCCCCGTCGTGGACTTCTGGCAGCGGCTGGGCCTGCCGGGGCTCTTCGACGTCCACGTGCACTTCCTCCCGCCGCCGATCCAGGCCGCGGTCTGGGCGGTCTTCGACAGCGCCGGCCCGAAGATCGGCCGGGAGTGGCCGATCCGCTACCGCGCCAGCCACGAGGACCGGGTCGAGCTGCTGCGCGCCATGGGAGTACGCCGGTTCTCGGCGTTGCCGTACGCGCACAAGCCCGGCGTGGCGGCGTACCTCAACGACTGGGCTGCGGGCTTCAAGGAGCGCGTGCCCGAGAGCCTGTGGTCGGCGACCTTCTACCCCGAGGAGGGCGCCGCGGCGTACGTCGCCGAGGCGATCGAGGCTGGGGTGGAGGTCTTCAAGCTGCACCTGCAGGTCGGCGAGTTCCACCTCGACGACCCGCTGCTGGCGCCGGTGTGGGGCGTGCTCGAGGACGCCGGCACCCCGGTGGTCGTGCACGCGGGCTCGGGTCCGGTGCCGAACGAGTTCACCGGGCCGGAGTCGACGCGGCGGGTGCTGCGCGAGCACCCGCGGCTGGCGCTCGTGGTCGCGCACATGGGTGCGCCGGAGTGCGCGGAGTTCGTCGAGTTCGCCACGGCGTACGAGAACGTCATGCTCGACACGACCATGGTCTTCACCGACTTCTTCGCCGTGCAGTGGCCCGACGACCTGGTGCCGGCGCTGCGCGACCTCCAGCCGAAGGTGCTGCTGGGCAGCGACTTCCCGACCATCCCGTACCCCTACGTGCACCAGCTCGAGGGGCTGGAGCGCGTGGGACTGGGGGAGGAGTGGCTGCGCGACGTCTGCTGGCACAACGGTGTACGGATCTTCGGCGCCTGAGCCCGCAGGTGCGCCACACTGCAGGCGTGACCGATCACTGGGAGACCGTCGCCGCCGAGCGCCGGGCCTTCGCCGACGAGCTCGACACCCTCGACCCCGAGCAGTGGGCCGCACCGAGCCTGTGCTCGGGCTGGACGGTCAAGGACGTGGTCGCCCACGTGATGGTGGGGCCGACCGCCTCCACCGGGGAGGTGCTGCGCGCGATGCTGGCGGCGCGCGGCCGGTTCCACGTCGCGAACGACCGGCTGGTCCGGAACCGGTCGGCGCTGGCCAGCGGGCAGCTGGTCCAGGTGCTGCGGGACCGAGCCGGCAGCCGCTTCCGCCCACCGGGGCACGACTCGAGCGCCCCGCTGGCCGACCTGCTGGTGCACCGCCAGGACGTCCTGGTGCCGCTCGGCCTCCCCGACGACCGGCCCCCGGCGCCCTGGGGCCCGGTGCTGGAGCTGCTGCTCGGGCCGAAGGCCAGGTCCGGGTTCGTGCCGCGCGGGCGGCCGGACCTGACGTACGTCGCGACCGACCTCGACCGGTCCTACGGGACCGGCCCCCGCGTCGAGGCGCCCGCCGCTGCGCTCGCCCTGGCGCTGATGCGCCGCACCGCCCGCGTCGGCGAGCTCGACGGGCCCGGCGCCGAGTCCCTGCGCCGGTGGGCGGCGACGGAATAGCGCTGGGTCCGTGACCGTTGGACCCGTAGACTGCCTCGTGCAGCACAACTCAAGAGGGGCTGATCGGTTTCGACTTGGGACGTTAGTTCCAGGGGAAGCGGGTCGAGGAGCCAGCGTCATCTCGTAAACGCTCGCTGGAACCTATAGTTGCCAACACCAATCGCAACTCCTTCGCTCTCGCTGCCTGAGCAGTGACCGAAGCGTCAGTCCGGGCATCCGTCTCCGTCCCGGGACCTGGCGTCGACTAGGAGACTTGCTGGTCACTTCCTGTCAGGAGGGGTGACCGGGACTTTTTCCTGACTGAGCCTGTCGGGGACGTGTCCGTGCGAGCCCCGAGGCCGAGAAAAGCGACATCGCGGACTGCACCCGGAGAAGACCTGGTTCGACGCTCGAGGACGCGGGTTCGATTCCCGCCAGCTCCACCGCGAGGGCTTTCCCGAAATCGGCCCGAACACCTCCCCGAATCGGGGAGGTGTCCGGGGGAGTCTTCGACAGCCCAGCCCAGCCCAGCCACGACAGGACGCCCCTGACCACTCGAGGTCAGGGGCGTCCTGTTGTTGGCCGTTGCGGGCTTGCGTTGGGCCTCCGGCGGCGATGGGTTGGTAGGTGGCGGCGAAGTCGGTGACCTGCTGCCCTCGGACGAGGAGGCTCTCGATGAGCTCGCCGTCGAGATATGGCTCAGGAGCGGATGCCCTCCCGGGGCCGGGCCACCATCGTCCGCGATGTGTGGCGGGTCCGCCTGGCTCGACGGACGCTGACACTTTCCGACCCAGTTGACGCCTGCAGAGATGGGTGGGGCACCGGCCGTCGTAGCCGAGCAGGAGGAAGAACAGGTGCAGGCGAGGTTGCCGCGCCAGAGGCCTTATCGAGTAGCCACGTCCTCGAGGTTTCGCGGGCGGTCGAGGCGCGGTGTACCGGTGCGCCGGAACCCGTGGCTGTGCGTCGCGGCGAGTGTGCGGGTGAAGGCGCGGACCTGATTGGCGACCTCGTCGGGTGCCTCCAGGTGCGGAGAGTGGCCGACGCCGGACAGGAGGGCAGTCCTCCAGTCAGGCTGGAGCTCGGCCACCTGATCCAGGGCGGTGGGGGCGACCAGCCTGTCGACGGCTCCGTGCACGACCATGCCAGGGACGGCGGCAGAGGCGATGGTCCGCCGATACGCGGCGGCGCGCGCCACCAGCAGGCCCACCGAGCGTGCGGCTTCCACGAACGTCGCGTGATCCTCCATGCCGCCTGCTTCGGCCCGTTGGACGAGCAGCTGCCGGATCTCCTCGTCCACGACCTCGGTCGAGGCGCAGGTCAGCGCGAGAGCTCGTCGTACATGCTCCTCTGGTCCCAGGCGTCGAAACCGGGCGGCCAGAGCGGTGCGCGCGAGCCATGGCCAGGCGCACAGGGCCACGCGAAGCGCGAGCTCGGGCGTCATCGGCTCCCAGGGCATCCGCGGCATCGGTGGTGCCAGCAGGACGAGTCCCCGAACGTCGGCAGGACGGGCGACCGCCTGCAGCACAGCCAGGGCGCCGCCCATCGAGTGCCCGACAAGCACCGCCGGCCCGACCTGGTCGAGGACCCGCTGCAGCAGCAGCGTGTTGGGCTGCATTCCGGCGGAGCGACCGGCCCGGGGCGAACGGCCGTGGCCGGGCAGGTCCACCGCGAGCACTCGGTGGTCGGACGACAGGGCGTCCGCGACTCGTTGCCAGCTGACCGCGGAGCTGCCGAGGCCGTGGAGGCACAGCACGGTCGGCGCACCTGGGGCGCCGCCGTGGTCGGCGACGTGCACTGGGCCGCCGATGTCCAGGAAGCGGGATTGAGGACGAGACACGGCCGGCTCCTAACCAAGTGCGGCGAAGTCGGCTGGGCTCCCAACCTTTCCGCAGAGGTACCCCGTCGTCCCCTAAGGCAACCGAGGCGACGGCCGTGACCTGGCCTACTTGGATTCGCCCGGAAGGGACCACCTTCCCCTCGCGCGGTGCGGCGGCTCATCGTGCCGTGAGCAAGCACAACCGTGGGCCCGGAGTGACCGGGACGTAGCGAGGTGCGAGGTGGCTCAGGGTTGACCTACCGCGTGAGGCGGGCAAGAGAACGCCGGCCCACACTCCGGAGGAAGAGAGACCGCCGTGTCGTTCTGGAAGAGACTGTTCGACCGACCGCCTTCCCCAGGCGCCGGATCCGGTCGAGGCGGGGCCCTCGGGACACCCAGCTTCACGCTCGACGAGGCGGCGCCCTCCACCGACCAAGAAGCGGACGCGGTCGTCAGCGGAGGCGGCGTCGTGGGACCAGACGACTCTCGCGGCCCCCACCGCGCCGCTGAGCAGTCGCCCAGCGCCCAGGCCCCGTAAGCCGAACTCGACCCCGGACCCGGGTCGCGGGATGAGGGACCGCGAATGCGGCTACCAGAGATGTTGGCGGTCGCGATTACTGATCGCCTACGTCGCCGCCGTCATCGGCGTGCTCATCGCCTCTGCGATGGTCGACGCGAGCGACTTCGGCGCCGAGGAGGCGTGGTTCTACATCACGCTCCTCACGATCGGCTACATGGTGAGCCGTGGGCTCGCCAAGTCCGGCAGCCGCGACTTCTACGACGACGAGTCCGGCGCCGACCGTTGCTGACCTCCACAACGTCGCAACACCCCTGTCCGCCACGGCCGGCGAGCAGGGGTGTTCGCATTCCGTAACCGTTGACGCGCTCGTTTGGTCGGTGAACCTTCCCGGACTCCCAGGTTGACCAGAGGACCGTGTGCAGATCGCGGTCTCGCCGTGCTCGAGCCGTCGCCCTTACGCACGCAAAGTCGGGTAGCCAGCACCGAGCTACCGGCGCAGCGCCTTGCGTGCCAGCCGGTTCCCGGCGAACTGGCAGGCCTGGACCAGCGCGATGATCACGAGCACCGCGGCCCAAGTGACAACCGGATCGAACTGCCGGTAGCCGTAGGTGAGCGCGAAGGCGCCGAGGCCTCCGCCTCCGACGACGCCGGCGACCGCCGACATGTCGACGATGGCGACCAGGGCGAAGGTGTAACCGAGGATCAACGGACCCAGCGCTTCGGGCAGCAACACGGTGAGGATCGTGCGGAGCCTGCCCGCGCCCATGGCCCGGGAGGCCTCGAGCACCCCGGGGTCGACCGAGACGAGGTTCTGCTCGACGATGCGACTGATGCCGAATGCCGCGGCCAGCGAGAGCGCGAAGATGATCGCCCGGTTGCCGATACCGATGCCGACGACGAGTCGGGCGAGTGGTTGCGCGGCGGCGATGAAGATGACGAAGGGAATCGGGCGGAAGAAGTTCACCACCAGGTTCACCCCGACGTTGACGATCCGGTTCGGCGCGATCCCGCCGGTCCGGGTCGTGTAGAGCAGCACTCCGAGGAGCAGGCCGCCGACCCCGCCGATGCCGAGGGTCACGGCGACGATGTAGAGCGTCTCGAGGGTCGCCTGCCAGAACAGCGAGTCCAGCTCCATCAAACGCTCCATGTCAGGACGCCTCTCTCGTAGGGCCGTCGATGGGTGGAGCCGGTGCTGGTGTCGTGACCTCGACGAGGGTGGCGACGTGGGTGAGCGCGTCGGTGACCGCGTGGTCGTCACCGGTCAGCGTGAACGTGAGGTGGCCGAAGGTCCGGCCGTGGACGTCCTCGACGCCACCGTGCACGAGCTCGAAGGTCACGCCGCGCTCGATGAACGCTGCGAAGGCGTCGGCCGGAGAGGCGTGGCCGTCGCGGAAGGAGAGTGTGACCATCCGGCCGGGGTGGCGGGCGCGGAGCCGGTCGAGGGCCCGCGGCTGCGGCCCCTTCTCGACCAGCGTGCTGACGAAGCGCTGCGTCGCAGGGTGCCGCGGCGCCGCGAACACGTCGTAGGTGTCCCCCAGCTCGACCACCCGCCCGGCCTCCATCACGCCCACTCGGTGGGCGAGCGACCGCACGACCTCCATCTCGTGGGTGATCAGCACGATCGTCACTCCGAGCTCCTCGTTGACCCGGCGCAGCAGTGCCAGCACCTCGGCGGTGGTCTGCGGGTCGAGCGCGCTCGTCGGCTCGTCGGCCAGCAGGATCCTCGGGCTGGTCGCCAAGGCACGCGCGATGCCGACCCGCTGCTTCTGGCCCCCGGAGAGCTGCTCGACGTGTGCGTGGGCCTTGTCGGCCAGACCGACGAAGTGCAGCAGCTCCGAGATCCGGCCCCGGTGCCGGTCCTTCGGCACCCCGGCGACCTGTAGCGGGTAGGCGACGTTGCCCCACACCGTTCGTGAGGAAAACAGGTTGAACTGCTGGAAGATCATCCCGATGTCGCGCCGCACCTCACGCAGCGCTCGCTCCGGCAGGCTGCTGACCTCGTGGCCCGCGACGACCACTGAGCCGCTCGTGGGCCGGTCGAGGGCGTTGACCAGGCGCAGCACCGTCGACTTCCCCGCACCCGAGTAGCCCACCAACCCCAGCACCTCGCCCGCGGCGACCTCGAGGTCGACGCCGTCGAGGGCCCGCACTGGTGCTCCGTGACGCGACCGGGCGGGGAACACCCGCGCCACGTCCGTCAGCCGGATGAGGGGTCCGGCCGTCCGGAGGTCGTCGCTGTCCGTGGTCGAGGGCACGTCGGTCCCGCTCAGTCCTGCTGCGCGCGGGTGTCGGACTCGACCCGCTCCAGCGAGGCCTGCAGGTCCTCGACCGGAGTGTCGAGCATCACGGCAGTCCCGCCGGAGACCTCGACGACACCCTCCTGGACCGCCTGCGTCTCCTGGTAGATCTCGACGAGCCTGCGGTACGTCGGGTTGTCGAGGTCGTCGGCCCGGACCGCGAAGACGTTGACGTACGGCAGGGCGTTGGGGTCGCTCGGGTCGTCCTGGGCCAGCGCGTCGTCGAAGTCGAGGCCGGCCCGCTCCACGAAGTCGTTGTTCACGACGGCGCCGGCGAGGTCGTCCAGCGAGGTGGCCGTGAGCGCCGCGTCGAGGGCCTTCACCTCCACCCGCGAGGCACCGGTGTCGATGTCGGCCAGGTCGGAGAAGATCGTGCCGCCGGACTTCAGCTCGATGAGGCCGGCCGACTGCAGCAGCACCAGTGCGCGGGCCTGGTTGCTCGCGTCGTTCGGGACCGCGACCGTGGCGCCGGCGGGGATGTCCTCGACCGCGTCGTACTGCTTCGAGTGCAGGCCGAGCGGGTAGATCGCCGTGGCGCCGATCGGCTGCAGGTCGTCACCGCGCGCGACGTTGTAGTCGGCGAGGAACACGATGTGCTGGAACTGGTTCATGTCCAGCTCCCCCTCGGAGACCGCCGGGTTCGGCTGGTTGTAGTCGTCGAAGTTGATGATCTCGACGTCGATGCCTTCCTCTTCGGCGGCCTTCTCGTACGTCGCCCAGTAGGGGTCACTCGCGCCGACGACACCGATGCGAACCGTAGGCGCCGGCGAGGCTTCGTCGTCGCCACCGGTCAGCGAGACCACCAGACCGAGGACGACGGCGAGCGCCACCAGTGCGGCCAGCACTAGCGGCCAGCGACGGCGGCGCGGTGCCTCGATGAGTGGGGTGGAGCCGGGGGGAGGAGTCTGAGACACGTCGGGGTCCTTCGGTCTTGAGGTGCGCGGCAACCGGCGGGACGCCAGGCGAGCTTTGTCAACGTTTCAACGACCTGCGACGGTTGGAATTCCGTCCGGGAAGGCTCGCGGAGGTCGCCTTCGTCACAGGACGCCAATCCACCGCGCTGTCCGCCCGGGAGAGAATCCAGAACCGTTCGGGGTGGTGCTGGTCATCGAGGACCGGTTGCCCTCAGGGATGGCAGATCGTGCGACTTCCAGCGGCCCAGGGCCGGACGGTTCGGCAGTCAGGCTGCGGTGGCGGCGCGCATCCCCACACCAAGTGTCCGCGGGTCGGGTCCCGGTGTGCCGGTCAGGCGGCCAGGTCTCCGCCCACCGCCGGCTCGTTCCGGCGACAGAGACTTGGGCGGGCTTGCGGGCTTGCGGGCTTGCGGGCCGCGCGCCGCCGTGGCGCTTGCAGACGACGGAGAGCTTCGTGCATGCCGCGAGGTAGCCGGAGCCGGGCCGCGCAATCGTGTGCAGACTTGGGGTTGACCGTGTGCGGCCACGTTCCCGCTTGCCGCTGCCGGACTGATATCACGCGCGAAACGGCATTTCGGGTAAGCCCTCACCACGCGACAGCCCTCTGACGAAGAGCCGGCCCGACACCCGTCGGGCCGGCTCTTCGTCGTTCCGCCCCCTCGTGCGGTCCGGGGCCGTTGCCGCGATCGAGGCCGTGAGCGGTCCCGGCTCGGCGCAGCGGGGAGGCGCAGGTCACGTCGAGGACCGGATGGACTAGACCACCGCGGTGGTTCTACCCCTCGTGCCCGGACGCCCGGCGCGCCGCGGCACGCGGTGTCGCGCGCGCAGGCGTCGAGTCGACAATCGATTGAAGGTCCTACGCATGTCCGTGCGTCGCCCCGTCCGATCCCCTGTCCGCACCCCGGACCGCTCATCTGTCCGCCCCGCTGTCCGCAGGTCCCTCGCTGCCGGTGCCGCCGCGGCGCTGAGCCTCTCCCTCACCACGACCCTGGCTCCCGCCGGCGCGAACGCCGCCGAGGAGTCGACCGGCACCGCCGAGCCCGCTGCGACGTCCGGCTCCACCGAGGCCGCCGCGGCCCCGGGCGCCATCGCCGTCGACCTCAAGGTCGCGCGGCAGGAGCGTCGCACCGTCCGCACCAGCCGCAGCTACGCGCGTGGCCTGCTGCGCGACGAGGGCGTGTCCCTCGGCCGCCGGGACCTCGTCCGGGTCGTCCGCGACGGCCGGCGCGTCCGCCCGGCCGGCGCCCGTGAGCTGCAGCCCGGCGACACCGTCCGAGTCGTCCGGGTCGACGTGCGCACCCAGAAGCGGCGGGTCCGCGTCGCACCGCCGACCCGCACCCGGACGGTCGACCGCCTCCGGCCCGGCGTGCGCCGGGTGGTGCGCGACGGCCGCCCCGGGGTCCGCCTCGTGCGGGTGACCCGGACGCTCCACAACTGGCGTGCCGTCGACCGCGACGTACGACGGAGCATGGTGCGCTCGCCGCGGCCCCGCGTCGTCCACGTCGGCCGCCGCGAGCGCAGCGTCGCCGGTGCCGACGGCCTGCGCTGGGGAGCGCTCGCGAACTGCGAGTCCTCCGGGAACCCGCGCGCGGTGAACCCGGCCGGTTACTACGGCCTCTACCAGTTCAACGTGCCCACGTGGGGCACCGTCGGCGGCCGGGGCATGCCCCACCAGGCCAGCGCAGCGGAGCAGACCTACCGCGCCAAGCTGCTGTACCGCCAGCGCGGCCGGTCCCCGTGGCCGCACTGCGGCCGCCTCCTCTGAGCCACGGTCCGCGGATCGAGCGTCCGCCGACGGTTCCCGGCCCGGTCACCTCCGTGTGACCGGGCCGTCACCGTCGGGCGGTCGGCTCGGACCATGACCTCTCGGACGCGCCGCCTGGCGCTCACCCTCCTCCCCGCCGTCCTCGCCCCCGCGCTGGCCGCCCCGGCGCTGGCCGGCCCGCCCGTGCACGCGCCCGCGGCGCCCCCTGCCCACGCGTCCGGCCACCCCGGCGCCGGCCAGGGCAAGGCGCCGCTGACCCACCCGCACGCCCCCCTCGTCGTCGCCCACCGCGGTGCGTCCGGCTACCGGCCCGAGCACACCCTCGCGGCGTACCGCCTCGCGGTGCAGATGGGCGCCGACTACATCGAGCCCGACCTCGTCAGCACCAAGGACGGCGTCCTCGTCGCCCGCCACGAGAACGAGATCAGCGGCACCACCGACGTCGCGGACCACCCGGAGTTCGCCGACCGCCGCACCACGAAGGTCATCGACGGGCAGCCGATCACCGGCTGGTTCACCGAGGACTTCACGATCAGCGAGCTCAAGACGCTCCGGGCGAAGGAGCGGCTGCCCGAGGTCCGCCCGGCGAACACCCGGTACGACGGGCGCTTCGAGGTGCCGACCTTCGAGGAGGTCCTCGACCTCGTGCGCCGCCTCGAGAAGGAGACCGGCCGCCGGATCGGGATCGCGCCGGAGACCAAGCACCCGACGTACTTCGACTCCATCGGCCTCTCCCTCGAGGAGCCGCTCGCGCGGCACCTGCGGCGCCACGACCGGGACGGCCGGAGGGCCGCCGTGGTGCTCCAGTCCTTCGAGACCCAGAACCTGCGTGACCTCGACCGGATGGTCGACGCGCCCATCGCGCAGCTGATCAGTGGCTCCGGCGCGCCGTACGACCGCGTCGCGGCGGGTGACCCCACGACGTACCGCCAGATGGCCACCCGGGCCGGCCTCGCGGAGATCGCGACGTACGCCGACTGGGTCGGCCCGACCAAGGACATCGTGCTGCCGCGGGATGCCAGCGGCGCCACCGGTGAGCCGAGCGACTTCGTCGAGGACGCCCACCGGGCCCGCCTGAAGGTCGTGGTGTGGACGATCCGCGACGAGAACCGGTTCATGGCCACGAACTTCCGGCGGGGCACCGACCCCGACGCCGCGGGTGACGTGCGGTCCGAGCTGATCGCGTTCTTCGAGGCCGGTGTCGACGGGGTCTTCGCGGACCACCCCGACTCGGCGGTCGACGCGCGGGAGGACTGGCTTTCCTGACGGGGCCGGAGGTGCAGGATGGGCCCATGCGCGGGCGCTCCTGCACCTCCGGCCCCGCTCCCTGGGCCTACCTGTGGTGGGCCGTCACGGGCGCGCTCGTGGCCTTCGGGGTGCTCAGCCTGCTCAGCATCGGGGTGCTCCTCCTCGCTGCGGCCGTCCCCCTGGTGGTGGTCGGCGTGCTGTCGGCCCGGCTGCGGAACATCGCCCGTGTCGCCGCGCTCGCCGGGGCCGCGGTCGCGCCGCTCTTCCTCGCCTGGTCGAACCGTGACGGCCCCGGCACCGTCTGCCGGACGCTCCCCGATGGATCGGCCTGCGAGCAGCAGTGGAGCCCGTGGCCGTTCCTCGTCGTCGCCGTCGGGCTCGTCGCCGTGTCGGTCGGTGCGGTCGTGGCCGCGCGGCGCCGCCGAGCGTGACGGGCGCAGGGCACACTCTGCGCATGCACGGGAATCTCGGGAAGACCCTGGTCGCCGCGGCGGTCGCCTGGGCGGCCCTGGCGGGCCTCGCCGGCCCGCCGGCCGCGGCGGAGCCGGAGCCGGAGCCGCCGGCTCCCGCGCCCACGAGCCTCACGCTCACCGCCGAGCGCGGGTACGCCGACCGCCCGACCGACCTGGTCGCGACCCTCGTCACCGCCACCGACGGCGCGCCCGTCACCGACGTCTCCGTGGAGCTCGAGCGGCGGACCGGGGGAGCGTGGACGCCGTTCGGCACGGCACGGACCGACGAGGCGGGCCGGGCCGGGTGGCGGGCCGTGCTCAGTCGCCGCCCGGCGCACAACGTCTTCCGCGCCACCTGGGCCGGGGACGCGACGTACGCCGGCAGCGCGTCGGAGGCCGTCGCGGTGCCGCTGCGCAGGTGGGACAGCGAGGTCGTGCTGACCGGGCCCGCCCGCGTCCGGGACGGCCGCCCGGCCGTCCTGCGGGTCCGGTGGCGGACCAGCGAGGGCGAGCCGGTGCCGGGGAAGGTGCGGCTGGTGCGCCGGGTCGGCCCGGGTGCGTGGCGGCTGGCCACCGTGCTGCGCACCGACGCCGAGGGCCGTGCGCAGTGGCGGGTCCGGACCCGCTCCGACACCCGGTGGCGGGCCCGCGCGACCGGCACGCCCTGGGCGGGTCGGGCCTGGAGCGACGTGCTCCGCATCGACCACCTGCCGCCCGGGAGCCCCGTACGCCTGCCAGCGGGAGCGCCGAGGCCCCGGGTGACCCTGCCGCCGCAGCCCCTCGCCACCGGCAAGGGACCGCAGCTGCGGATCAGCCGCATCCCGGACGGCGTCTGGGCCTCGATGGTCGGGCGCAGCTGGCACCGCGGCTGCCCCGTCGGCCGCGCGGGCCTGCGCCTGGTCCGGGTCAACTACTGGGACTTCGACGGCTACCGCCGACGCGGCGAGGTGGTCGCTGCCGCGTCGGCGGCCGGCCGGATGGGTGCCGCGCTCGCGGCCATGCACGAGCGGCGGCTGCCGATCCGGTCGATGTACCGCGTCGACCGGTTCGGCTGGTCCAGCCGGCTGCAGGGAGCCGACGACTACCGGTCCATGGCGGCCGACAACACCTCGGCGTTCAACTGCCGGTGGGTCGTCGGCCGTCCCGGCATCCGGTCGCCGCACTCCTACGGCCGCTCGCTCGACGTCAACCCGTGGGAGAACCCCTACCGCGCCTCCCACGGCTGGACGCCGAACGCCTGGTGGGTCTCGCGCAGCCACCCCCGCGTGGCCTGGCGCTCCGGCAGCCACCCGGTCGTCGCCCTGATGCGCAGCCACGGGCTGCGGTGGACCTACGGCCGCTCCGACATGCACCACTTCGACGCGGCGTACGGCGCGGGGCGGACGGCGCCGCGACGCCTGCCGCCGGCGTGCGACGTGGAGGTCTGCCACTGATGCCCACGCCTGCCGCCGGGACGGCGGCCCCGTGCGTCTTCTGCGCGATCGTCGCGGGGGAGGCCGAGGCCGACCGGGTGCTCGAGGACGACGCCTTCGTGGCGTTCCTCGACCAGCGGCCGGTCTTCAAGGGCCACGTTTTGCTGGTCCCGCGGGAGCACGTGGTGACCCTGCCGGACCTGCCGGCGGGACTGCGCGACCCGTTCCTCGCCCACGCCCAGCGGCTGGCCACCGCGGTCGTCGACGCGCTCGGTGCCCAGGGCTCCTTCGTCGCGATCAACAACGTCGTCAGCCAGTCGGTCCCGCACCTGCACCTGCACGTCGTCCCCCGGACCAAGGGCGACGGGCTGCGCGGCTTCTTCTGGCCGCGGCACCGCTATGCCGACCTCGGCGAGCGGGCGGCGTACGCCGCGAGACTGCGTGCGGCGCTGGAGTAGCGCTGGACTACCGTGTGGCCGTTCACACCACCGAGTCCGGACAGGCTCGACGACCGGGTCTCGACAAGCTCGACCACCGATAAGGAGTCACTGACATGGGTCGATTCGACGGGCGCGTCGCCGTCGTCACCGGAGCCGCCCGCGGGATCGGGTTCGGCACCGCCACCCGCTTCGCCGAGGAGGGAGCCGCGGTCGCGATCATCGACCTCGACGAGTCCGCCGCGGCCGAGGCCGCCGCGAAGCTGCCGGTCAGCGGCGGCGCGAAGGCGGTCGGCATCGGAGCCGACGTCAGCGACGCCGCCTCGGTCGACGCGGCGGTCGAGCGGGTCGTCTCGGAGCTGGGCGGGATCCACATCCTGGTCAACAACGCCGGCATCACCCGCGACAACCTGCTGTTCAAGATGACCGAGCAGGACTGGGACCTGGTCATGGGCGTCCACCTCAAGGGTGCCTTCCTCATGACCAAGGCCGCGCAGAAGCACTTCGTGGAGCAGAAGTACGGCAAGATCGTGAACCTGTCGTCGGTCTCGGCGCTGGGCAACCGCGGCCAGGCCAACTACTCGGCGGCGAAGATGGGCGTGCAGGGCTTCACCCGCACGCTGGGCATCGAGCTCGGCCCCTTCGGCATCAACGCCAACGCCGTCGCCCCGGGGTTCATCGCCACCGAGATGACCGACGCGACCGCGGCCCGCCTCAAGATGGACGTCGAGGAGTTCCGCAAGCTCAACGCCGAGGCGAACCCGGTGCGCCGGGTCGGCTTCCCCGAGGACATCGCGGCCGCCGTGGCGTTCCTGGCCAGCGACGAGGCGTCGTACATCACCGGCCAGACGCTCTACGTCGACGGCGGCGCCAAGCTCGGCTGAGCGAGGAGAACGCCAGCGGCCTCGCTGGTGGTGGTCGAGCGAGCCGCGCAACCGAGCCTGCGAGGTCGCGACCGGCGTGTCGAGACCCAGCGTCCCAGCTGCCACACCCGGGCACCGGTGCCTCGCTGACGAGGGACCGGTGCCCGGGCAATTTTCCGCGCGTCTTTCGGCGCTCCGCCCAGGCACGGCGCACACTGGTACGCCGCCCCCCCGACACGTCCTGCATTGGAGCACTCCGTGCGCCGCACCCGCGCCCTCCTGACCGCCCTCGCCGCCAGCAGCCTGGCGCTGACCGCCTGCTCGGCCGACGAGGCTGCCGCACCGCAGCCGCAGTCCTCGCAGGTGCAGGCCACCGACGACGGGTCGACGATCGCGGCCACCTGGCCGCTCACCGGCCTGCCCGTCAAGGGCAAGGCGTCGGCGAAGCAGGACCACCCGGTGCTGGTGCTCAAGATGGACAACACCTCCTCCAGCGCCCCGCAGGTCGGCCTGGGGTCGGCGGACCTCGTCGTGGAGGAGCTGGTCGAGGGCGGCATGACCCGCCTGGCGGCGTTCTACTACTCCGAGATCCCGGCGAACGCCGGGCCGGTGCGCTCGATGCGCTCCAGCGACATCGGCATCGTCAGCCCGGTCCGCGCCTCGGTCGTGACCAGCGGAGCGGCGCCGATCACCATCCGCCGGATCAACGGCGCCGGCATCCCGTTCTTCGGCGAGGGCGCGAAGGGCTTCTACCGCGCCAGCGACCGGAGCGCGCCGTACAACCTGTTCACCCGGATGCGCGAGACGGCCACCCTGGCCAAGGGCGGCGGGACGCGCCCAGCCGACTACCTCACCTGGGGGAGCGCGAAGGACCTGCCGAAGGGCAAGCCGGCGCGGACCCTGGCCGCGAACTTCGGTGGCAGCCACACCACGAGCTGGTCCTTCCGCAACGGTCGGTACGTCAACGAGAACAGCTACGCCGCGGCCGGGGACGAGTTCCCGGCCGACTCCGTGCTGGTCCTCCGCGTGCCGGTGGGCGACGCGGGCTACCGCGACCCGGCCGGCAACCCGGTGCCCGAGACGCGCCTGGAGGGCAAGGGCGAGGCGCTGCTCTTCCACGGCGGACGGGTCGTCCGGGCCACCTGGACCAAGTCCGGCCTGGGGGCGCCGATCCGGCTGCGCACCGGCAAGGGCGAGCTCCGGGTCCCCGCCGGCCACGTGTGGATCGAGCTGGTCCCGCAGGGGAACGGCTCGGTCACCTGGGCGAAGTAGTCCCGGCCGTCCCGATCGCCTCCGCTCAGGCCGGCGCCTCCTCCTCGGAGTCCTCGGGGCCGCCGTCGTCGTCCTCGACGGTCCCCGGCAGCGGCACGCCGGCGTCGGCGAGCGCCTGGAAGCCCTGGAGGATGAAGGTGATGGCGGTCTCCACCCGCTGCGCCGCAGCGACCGGGTCCTCCGCGCTGGAGACCGACTCGCCGGCTGACGACATGGCGCCGAAGAAGATCCGTCCGAACGTCTGGAGCATGTCCTCCTCGAGCTCCCACGTGCCGGCGTTGATGACCGAGCGGACGATGTCGATGACGTTGGCGAACGTCGAGCGCTCCTCCTGCTCTCGGAAGCGCTCGTAGCCGAGGACCGACGGGCCCTCCTGGATGACGATGCGGCGGTAGCGCGGCTCCTGGACCACCGTCAGGAACGCCCGGAGGCCGGCGAGGGCCTTCTCCCACGGGTCGCGCTGGCCCCGGAGCGCCTTCTGGATCGCGCGGGACGCGTCAGCCTCCACGCGCTCGAAGACCGCCTCGAAGAGCGCCTGCTTGCCGCTGAAGTGGTGGTACAGCGCGCCCTTGGTGACCCGCGCCCCGGCGACGATCGCGTCGAGGGAGGTCGCGGCGTACCCGTGCTCGGTGAAGAGCTCCTCGGCCACGTCGACGAGCGCCCGCTTGGTGGAGGCGGAGTACTGCTGGCGCCGGCTCGCACCCGGGACGGCGGGGACGCCGGGCACCTTGGGCACCAGCTTCGAGACGCTCGGCTTCGGTGGCATCCCGGCAGTTTAGGGCCGTGGGGTGGCCGGCGGGTGGCGAGGATCACCCGAGGAACACCGCGCCGCCCGTTGCATACCGTGAGTATGCCTCCGTACCTTGGGTACGTACTCACAGTATGTGAGGCCTCGAGAAGGAGCTGACCATGACCTGGACTTCCTTTCACCACCGCGGGGACATCCTCCGCTCCGTCATCCGCGTCGCCGACGAGCGCCGGGACGGCAAGCTGCCGATGGACGTCGAGGGCGTGGCCGAGACCTTCGGCGACGAGCTCTCCCTGATCGGCGCCCTGTCCCTGCGCTGGCACACCCGCCTCGCCGGCCGGATCGAGCGTGAGCTCATGCACCAGCCGGTCGACCTCGAGGGTGCGGTCGTCCGCGCGTGGCAGGCGGTCGCGGACGAGCTGCCCGGCATCCGCGCGATCCTCGACCACCACGTCGAGCACCCGACCAGCCCGGCGATGGCCGAGGCGCTGGCCAAGGCGACCCGCAAGGAGCACATCCTGCTGGCGATCATGGCCGGCCGGGCGAGCGTCCACGACAGCCACGGCGCGGCGCTGGCCGCCGCCACCGGTGCGCGGATCGAGGAGCGTGCCCGTGCCGCCCGCTCCGTCCGGGCGCGGCTGGCCGAGGCCGAGCGGGTCGCGGAGCGGACGACCCTGCGTGGTCGCCTCGGTCGGCTGAAGGCCGCGCTCGCCGCCTGAGCGGCGCCCGCGGCCCGGTCGTGGGTCCGTGTGCCGTCGGCCGTTGCCGGTCGTGGGCCATAGTGGGAACGTGAGCGACGTCAGGGCCGGCATGCTGCTGGTGGCGACGCCTGCGCTCCTGGACCCGAACTTCGTGGACAGCGTCGTGCTCCTCCTCGACGCGGACGCCGACGGCGCGCTCGGCGTCGTGCTGAACCGGCCGTCGCCGGTCGCGGTCGCCGACGTCCTCGGCGGCTGGGCCGACCTGGCCGCGGAGCCGGAGGTGCTCTTCCAGGGAGGCCCGGTGAGCACGGAGGGCGCGCTTGCGCTCGGGCTGCTGCGCGCGCCCGACGACGTGCCCGTCGGCTTCCGCCCCGTGGAGGGCGGGCTGGCCGGCGGCGGGGTGGGACTGCTCGACCTCGACACGCCCCGCGAGCTGCTCGAGGGCAGCCTCTCGCGCCTGCGGATCTTCGCCGGGTACGCCGGCTGGGGGGCCGAGCAGCTCGAGGCGGAGATCGCCGAGGGCAGCTGGTACCTCGTACCCGGCAGTGCCGCGGACGTCTTCCGCCTCGACACCGGGCAGCTCTCGCGCGACGTCCTGCGCCGCCAGCCCGGCGAGATGGCCTGGCACTCCACCCGACCGCTCGATCCGGACCTCAACTGAACCGTCCTGACGTAGGCTGCCTCCTGTGAACCAGATCGGATTCGGGACCGGCACCGCCGTCGACGAGCGGGTCCGGGAGGACCAGCGCACCGTCCCCACCGACGACGGTGACCACGAGCGGTTCTCCCACTACGTGCAGAAGGAGAAGCTCACCGAGGCGATGGTGATGGGCACCCCCGTCGTCGCCCTCTGCGGCAAGGTCTGGGTGCCGAGCCGGGCGCCCGAGAAGTTCCCCGTCTGCCCGGAGTGCAAGGAAGCCTGGGACGACATGCGCGACGACGCGGGCGACGAGTGAGCGGACGGCACGACCGCCCGACCGCCCGCACGACCGAGGACCCGTCCCTCACCCCCGCGCTGAGCCCCGCCTGGCCCGAGCGGGCCGCCTGGGGCACGGCGACGAAGCTCCGCGCCTGGCAGCAGGCGGCGATGGAGCGGTACTTCCACGACCAGCCCCGTGACTTCCTCGCCGTGGCCACGCCCGGCGCGGGCAAGACGACGTTCGCGCTCTCGGTCGCGGCCGAGCTGCTGGGGCGGCGGGTCGTCGATCGGATCACGGTCGTCGCGCCCACCGAGCACCTCAAGCTCCAGTGGGCCGAGGCCGCGGCGCGCGCCGGCATCCCGATCGACCCGACCTTCGCCGCCGGCAAGGGGAAGACCTCCGGCGACTTCGTCGGCGTGGCCGTCACCTACGCGGGAGTGGCGGTCAACCCGCTGGCGATGCGGATCCGCACCGAGCGGTTCAAGACCCTCGTGATCCTCGACGAGGTCCACCACGCCGGTGACGCCCTCTCCTGGGGCGACGGCGTGCGGGAGGCCTTCGAGCCGGCGGCGCGGCGGCTGGCGCTGAGCGGCACGCCGTTCCGGTCCGACGTGAACCCGATCCCGTTCGTGACCTACCAGCCGGGGCCCGACGGCGTCCCGCGGTCGGTCGCCGACTACACCTACGGCTACGCGCACGCGCTGGCCGACCACGTCGTCCGGCCGGTGCTCTTCATGGCCTACTCCGGTGACATGCAGTGGCGCACCCGCGCCGGCGACGAGGTCTCCGCCCGGCTCGGCGAGCCATTGACCAAGGACCTCACCAACCAGGCGCTGCGTACCGCCCTGGACCCGGCCGGCTCCTGGATGCCCTCCGTGCTGGCCGCGGCCGACCGGCGGCTCTCGGAGGTCCGGCGTCACGTCCCGGACGCGGGCGGACTGGTGATCGCGACCGACCAGGACTCCGCTCGTGCCTACGCCAAGCTGCTCAAGCAGGTGAGTGGCGAGTCGCCGACCGTGGTGCTCTCCGACGAGAAGACGGCCTCGAAGAAGATCGCCGCGTTCACCACCAGCGAGGACCGGTGGATGGTGGCCGTCCGGATGGTCTCCGAGGGCGTCGACGTGCCGCGCCTGGCCGTCGGCGTCTACGCGACGACGACCTCGACCCCGCTCTTCTTCACCCAGGCCGTCGGTCGCTTCGTGCGGGCGCGGGCCAAGGGGGAGACCGCGTCGATCTTCCTGCCCTCGGTGCCGTCGCTGCTCGGCTTCGCCTCCGAGATGGAGGTCGAGCGTGACCACGCCCTGGGCCGCAAGGTCAGCGACGAGGACGACCTCTTCGCCGCCGAGGACGACCTGCTCGCCCGAGCGAACGCCAGCGAGGCGGCCTCCGACGAGCTCGACCTCTCCTTCGAGGCGCTCGGCTCCGAGGCCCGGTTCGACCGGGTGCTCTTCGACGGCGGCGAGTTCGGCCACGAGGGCGAGGTCCACGTGGGCTCGGAGGAGGAGATGGACTTCCTCGGCATCCCCGGGCTGCTCGAGCCCGACCAGATGCGCGACCTGCTGCGCCAGCGGCAGAGCGACCGGGCCCGCAAGCAGCGGTCGGTCGCGTCGCCGGCGGAGGTCGCCGGCGACTCGGTGGCCCAGCTCAGCACCCACGAGCAGCTCGCCGTCCTGCGCCGCGAGCTCAACGGGCTGGTGGGCGCGTGGCACCACCGCACGAGCCAGCCGCACGGCGTCATCCACGCCGCCCTCCGCAAGGAGTGCGGCGGCCCGGCGGCGGCGGTGGCCAACGCCGAGCAGCTGCACGCGCGGATCGACCGGCTCCGCGAGTGGGCCGCCACCCGGAAGAGCTCCTGACCGCCGCCGGCGGTCCCTAGGCTGGGCCCCGTGCCGGCCGAGACCTCCCAGACGCTCGACCGCGGCCTGCGGGTCCTCGGCCTGCTCGCGGAGTCGCCGGGCGGGCTGACCGTCACCGAGCTCGCGGCCGGCCTCGGCGTCTCGCGCACGGTGGCGTACCGCCTGGTGAGCACCCTGGAGCAGCACGCCCTCGTCCGCCGCGACGGCCAGGGGCGGCTCCTGGTCGGCCTCGGGGTGCTCCACCTCGCCGCCGCGGTCCAGCCGGTCCTCCGCGAGGTCGCCGCCCCGGTCCTGCGCTCGCTCGCGGAGGAGGTCGGGTGCACCGCGCACCTCACCGTGGCCGAGGGGGAGGAGGCCCTGGCCGTCGCCGTCGTCGAGCCGTCCTGGACCGACTTCCACGTCGCCTACCGGGTCGGCTCGCGGCATCCCCTCGGCCAGGGTGCAGCGGGCCGGGCGATCCTCCTCGGCCGCGACCGTGATCCCGAGCGCCCGGCGTACGTCGCGACGGTGGGTGAGCTGCAGGCGGGCGCCCGCGGCCTCGCCGCCCCGGTGCTCGGCCTCCCGGGTCTGGAGGCGAGCGTGGGCATCGTGACGATGGAGCACCCCGACCGTGACGCCCGCGACGCCCGTGACGGCCGCGACGCCGGCGCCGCCGTCGTCGGCGCCGCCGCGGAGATGGCGCGCCGGCTCGGCGCCTGATCTGTCGCTCTCCGCACGGTCGTCGCAGTGACGAGCTGGGGATGGGTGGCCGGGTGGTGTCGTCACGGACTCCGCGGACCAGCCGTGGTGCCGGCGACGGCGCCGCCCACCGCGCTGGCTCGGAGGCGGTCGGACAGGGCGAGGACCTCGTCGCGCAGGGCGTCGGGGGTGATCACCTCGAAGTCCCAGCCGAGCCCGGCCAGCATGCGGGCCATGCCGTCGAGACGCTCGACTCGCGTCTCGAGGAGCACGCCGTCGTGGTGCTCGTTCAGCCGTCCCACGCTCGGGGGCAGTCGCTCGCCCGCTTCCGCCAGGGTGGTCCGCAGCACGACGGCGACCTCGTGCGACCACCCGACCGCCGCGATGCCGGACACGACCTGCGTCGTCGCGTCGAAGTCGGCGGGCACGACGTAGGAGCCGTCGGCCTGCCTGACCGAGGCGATGCGGTCCAGACGGAAGGTCCGCACGTCGTCACGGCTGTGATCGTGTCCGGTGGCGTACCACCGGCCGGAGTGGAAGACCAAGCCGTAGACGTCGAGCTCACGCTGCGACTCCTGTCCGTCCCAGGCGGTGTAGGCGATCACGACGGTGCGTCGCGCTTGCGCTGCCCAGGCGAGATCGAGCAGCGTGTCGGCGCCGGCCGGAGCGCTGGCGCGCGCAGGGGTGGTGAAGTGCGCGGTGGACAGCAGGCTGTCGAGCCGCTGGCCCAGGGCCGGCGGCAGCACGCGCGACACCTTGGCCAGCGCGCTCGCCGCCGCGGCGTGGTCGGTGGTGGCGAGCCCGGCGCGTTCCGCGGCCCGCAGGCCCAGGACGACGGCGACGGCCTCGTCGTCGGTGAGCATCAGCGGCGGGAGCTTGTAGCCCGGTGAGAGCCGGTAGCCGCCGTACCTGCCCCGCTGCGCCTGGACCGGGATCCCGAGGTCGGCGAGATGCTCGGCGTAGCGCCGGACGGTCCGCTCGTCGACCCCGAGGCGCGCCGCGAGCTCGCCGACGGTGCGCTGCCCGCCCGCCTGGAGCAGCTCCAGCATCGCCAGCACACGTGCGGTGGGACGGGTCACGGGTCTCCTCGGGGCAGCTCGGACGCAACCACGCTGTCCATGACGAATACCGGGCGGGAACTGTCCGCAAAGCACCGTAGCGTGCGGGTCATGAACACCGCCACCACCACCAACTACGTCCTCGTCCCGGGCTTCTGGCTCGGCGCCTCGATCTGGCGCGCCGTCGCCGACTCGCTGAGCGAGCGCGGCCACGCCGTCCACGCCGTCGACCTCTCCGGTATGGGCGAGCGTGCGCACCTCGCCTCGGCGGAGACCGACCTGACGACCCACATCGACGACGTCGTGCACCTGCTCGAGCACCAGGACCTGCACGACGTCGTGCTCGTCGGCCATAGCTACGGCGCCCTCGTGACGACCGGTGCGGCAGACCGCGCGCCGGAGCGGGTGGCCCGTCTGATCTACATCGACTCGGGTCCCTTGCCGGACGGCATGGCGCAGGCCGACTTCGGGGGACCCGACGCGAGGGCGGCCAACCAGGACCTGGTCATGACACACGGTGAGGGCTGGAAGCTCCCGCCGCCGCCTTGGGCCGCGCTCGCTGCCGAGGCGCCCGAGGTCGACGACGATGCCGTGGCCGCACTGGTCGAAGGCTCGCAGCCGCAGCCGTGGCGCACCGCCACCCAGCCGGTCGTGCTCAGCGGCGCCTGGGAACACCTGCCGCGGACGGTAGTGCTGTGCACCTTCAGCCTCGAGCAGGTGCGGCAGATGGCGCCCCACGCGCCGATGTTCGCGCACATGGTCGAGGGCGACTGGACGTACGTCGAGCTGCCGACGTGGCACTGGCCGATGGTGAGCCGACCGGCCGAGCTCGCCGAGGTGCTGGACTCGGTCAGCTGCTAGGCGTCTGCGGTCCTGCTCCCGGGCCAGGTGGCCCACGGTTCCGGCCCACGCAGCAGGGACATACCCGGTCAGACGTCGGGGGCGTGGCTGGCCAGGGGCAGCACGCGGTAGGGGACCTGGGTCGCCAGGGCGATGACCGTCGAGCTCCGCTCGACCAGCGGGTCGGCGAGGACGAGGTCGATCACCCGCTGCAGGTCGGCGTTGGAGCGGGCGACGACCCGGACCCACAGGTCGCCGGCGCCGGTGATGGTGTGGGCCTCGAGGACCTCGGGGATGCCCGACAGGTGCGCGCCGACGGCGTCGTGGCCGCCGTGCTCGGCGGGGCGCTGGCGGATCTCCAGGGTCAGGAAGGCCGTGACCGGGTAGCCGAGCGCCTCCGGTGACAGGTCCGGCCCCCAACCGGTCACGACGCCCCGGGCGGCCAGCTTGTCGAGCCGGGCCTGCACCGTCCCGCGGGCGACGCCGAGACGTCGGGACGCCTCCAGCACGCCGATCCGGGGCTCGGCCGCGAAGAGGCTGAGCAACCTGCTGTCGATCTGGTCCATCGGCACCTCCGCAGTTAAGCAAGTTGCCCAGCGCTGCGGCGTACTGTTGCACACCTTGCTCGATCGCCGACAGCCTGTGGTCCATGATGCTGACCCCCGACGAGCTCCGCGCCGACCTGACACTCGACCAGCTCAAGGAACTGGTCGGCCTCATCGAGTACGACGCCTCCGCCGACCCCTTCCCGGTCACCGCGATGGACGCCATCGGGTTCGTCGTCGGCAACGCGACCCAGGCCGCGGCGTACTACCAGCTGGCGTTCGGGATGGACCTCGAGGCCTACCGCGGCCCCGAGACCGGCTGCCGCGACCACAAGTCCTACGTGCTCCGCTCCGGCAGCGCGCGCTTCGTGCTCACCGGCGGGGTGACACCGGAGAGCCCCGTCCTCGACCACCACCGACGGCACGGCGACGGGGTGGTCGACCTGGCCCTCGAGGTGCCGGACGTCGACCGCTGCATCGAGCACGCACGCTCGGTCGGCGCGACGGTCCTCGTCGAGCCGCACGACGAGACCGACGAGCACGGCACCGTCCGGCTGGCCGCGATCGCGACGTACGGCGAGACCCGCCACACCCTCGTCGACCGCAGCCGGTACGCCGGCCCCTACCTGCCCGGGTACGTCGCCCGCACCAGCGGCGTGGTCCGTCCCGAGGGGCACCCGAAGCGGCTGTTCCAGGCGGTCGACCACTGCGTCGGGAACGTCGAGCTCGGACGGATGGACGAGTGGGTCGACTTCTACCACCGGGTCATGGGCTTCTCGAACATGGCGGAGTTCATCGGCGACGACATCGCCACCGAGTACTCGGCGCTGATGTCGAAGGTCGTCGCCAGCGGGAACCACCGCGTGAAGTTCCCGCTCAACGAGCCGGCGGTCGCGCGGAAGAAGTCGCAGATCGACGAGTACCTCGAGTACTACGACGGCGCCGGCTGCCAGCACATCGCGCTCGCGACCAACGACATCCTCCGCACCGTCGACGTCATGCGGGCCAACGGCGTGGAGTTCCTCGCCACCCCCGACTCCTACTACGACGACCCGGAGCTGCGGGCGCGGATCGGCGAGGTCCGGGTGCCGATCGAGGAGCTCAAGGCCCGCCGGATCCTGGTCGACCGGGACGAGGACGGCTACCTGCTGCAGATCTTCACCAAGCCGGTGGGCGACCGGCCGACCGTGTTCTACGAGCTCATCGAGCGGCACGGCTCGCTCGGCTTCGGCAAGGGCAACTTCAAGGCCCTCTTCGAGGCGATCGAGCGCGAGCAGGAGGCACGCGGCAACCTCTGACCGCGCGGCGTCGCCTGCGCCTCGGCGTCGGGCGCGGCATGATCGCGGCGTGACCGACTCGACGTGGATCGCCTTCCTGCGCGCCATCAACCTGGGCGCCAAGCGCAAGTTCCCCAAGGCGGAGGTCATCGCCGCGGTGGAGGGGCTCGGCTGGACCGACGTCCGCACCCACCTCAACACCGGCAACGTCCGCCTCGACTGCCCGCTGACCGACCGCCGCGAGGTGGAGGCCGCCCTGGAGACGGCGTTCGCCGCGCGCGCCGGCTTCGACGTGCCGACGATCGTCCTGACGCCCGAGGAGCTGCGCGCGGTGGCCGAGCAGGCTGCGTCGTTCGGCCACCAGGGGCAGCACTACGTCTCGTTCCTCAAGGAGGAGCCGTCGGCGGAGGCGGCGCGCGGGCTGGAGGAGACCAGCACCGCGGACGAGGTGGCGGCCGTCCGGGGCCGGGCCGTGCACCTGATGCTCGGCGAGAGCTACCACCAGGCGCGCCTCACCAACGCGGCCGTCGAGAAGCGGCTCGGCGTCGCCACCAACCGCAACCTCACCGTCGTCCGGACTCTCGTCGAGAAGTGGTGCTGACGCGGTCCGGGCGAGCGGGCGATCGTCATGTAACGACAGGTTCACCGCTGTTGCTGCACGTTGCAGCGTGCGGGAACAGTGGCGAACGTCGCGTTACATCCCGACGCGGCCGGGACTCACTCGCCGCGGAAGACGGGCCGCCGGCGCTCGGCGAAGGCCATGACCCCCTCGACGACGTCGGCGGTGCGGAGCAGCACCGTTTGACCGGAGCGCTCCCGCTCGAGGGCGGGGTCGAGCTGGGTCAGCGTCGCGGCGTTGACGGCCTTCTTGCTGGCCGCCAGGGCGAGCGGCGGCCCCGCCGCCAGCCGGCCGGCGAGGGAGTCGACCAGGCCGGGGAAGTCGTCGTCGGTCGCCAGATGGGTCACGAGCCCGGCGTCGTACGCCTCGCGGGCGCCGAGCGGCTCGGCGAGCAGCGCCATCCGCATCGCGCGGGCACGGCCGACGGCCGCCGCGACGGTCGCCGACGCCCCGCCGTCGACCATCAACCCGACCTTCGCGAAGGGCAGCAGGAACGACGCGGACTCCGCGGCGACGACCAGGTCGCAGGCGAGGGCGGCCGAGCAGCTGACGCCCGCGGCCACGCCGTTCACCGCGGCGACGACCGGCTTCGGGCAGGCCGTGATCGCCCGGATCCAGCGGTTCGCGACCTCCATCGAGGTGTCGTCGATGGTGTAGTCGCCGGAGATGTCGGCGCCCGTGCTGAAGGCCCGCCCCGCGCCGGTGAGCACGACCACCCGCACCTCGTCGCGGGCGGTGGCGCCCTCGAGCAGCTCGGCCATCCGGACCGGCATCTCCGGGTCCAGGGCGTTGAGCACGGCCGGGCGGTTCATCGTCACCCGCAGCACGCCGTCGGCGAGCTCGGTGGTGATCGCCTCCTCGGTGGTCTCAGGCAACGCGGACGCCTGCCTCGCGGAGCTCGGCCAGCGCCGCCTCGGTCGTCGCGGGCGCGACGCCGGCGCACAGCCCGAGCAGGACGGTGGTGGCGAAGCCGTTCGCAGCAGCGTCGAGGGCCGTGGCGCGGACGCAGTGGTCGGTGGCGATGCCGCAGACGTCGACCGCGGTGACGCCGCGGTCGCGCAGCCAGGCGGCGAGGCCGGTGCCGTCCTCGGCGGCCCCCTCGAAGCCGGAGTACGCCGCGGCGTGCTCGCCCTTGCGGAAGACCGCCTCGAACGGCGCCGGGTCGAGCGCGGGGTGGAACTCCTCGCCCTCGGTGCCGACCTCGCAGTGGACCGGCCAGGAGGTGACGTAGTCCGGGTCGTCGGACCAGTGGTCGCCGGGGTTGCGGTGGTGGTCCTTGGTGGCGACGACGTGCGACCAGTCCGGCGCGTCGGCGGCCCGGTCCGACCAGGAGCGCAGCACGGCGGTCACGTCGGCGGCGACCTGCGCGCCGCCGGTGACGGGCAGGGAGCCGCCCTCGCAGAAGTCGTTCTGGACGTCGACGACGATCAGGGCCCGCGTCATGGGCCGAGGCTAGCGCGCCGGGTCGGACCTCGGTCAGCCCAGCCGGATCGTGGGGATCACCGGCTCGCCCCGGGACATCTGCTGGGCGGCGACGGGCAGCTCGTCGCGGCTGCGGGCGTGCCGCTCCCGAGCCTCCTCGAGCGGCTCGCGGCCGACGACCTCGCCGTCACGGACCAGCGGCACGAGCAGCTCGCGGTCGCTTGCCCTGAGCCTGTCGAGCCTGTCGAAGTGGTTGCCGTCGTCCGCCGGGACCTGCCCCGTGCCGACGACCTCCGCCTCGGCGACCCCGGCGGCGTCCCGCCGGCGCAGGGCGTACTTCCGCCCGCCGTACGACGCCTTGTCGGCGCTCTTCTTCGCCACCGGCACCATCGCGCCGCCGTCGCCCTCGCGCGCGACGAGCTTGTAGACGAAGCCGCTCGTCGGGTGGCCGGAGCCGGTCACCAGCTGGGTGCCGACGCCGTAGCCGTCCACCGGAGCCGCGGCGAGCGCCGCGATCGCGTGCTCGTCGAGGTCGCTGGTGACGATGATCCGCGTGCTCGTCGCGCCGAGGGAGTCCAGCTGGTCGCGGACCTGGTGGGCGTGGACGGCGAGGTCGCCGGAGTCCAGCCGCACCGCGCCCAGGTCGGTGCCGGCCACCTCCACGGCCAGCCGCACCGCCTCGGCGATGTCGTAGGTGTCGACGAGCAGCGTCGTGCCGGCGCCGAGCGAGTCGACCTGCGCCCGGAAGGCGTCGGCCTCGGTGTCGTGGAGCAGGGTAAAGCTGTGGGCGGAGGTGCCGGAGGTCGGCACGCCGTACCGCTGCCGGGCCGCGAGGTTCGAGGTCCCGGCGAAGCCCGCGACGTACGCCGCCCGCGCGGCCGCTACCGCCGCCTCCTCGTGGGTGCGGCGCGAGCCCATCTCCAGGCAGGGCCGCTCGCAGGAGACCATCGTCATCCGGGAGGCGGCCGACGCGATCGCGGAGTCGTGGTTGTAGATCGACAGCAGGACGGTCTCGAGCAGGACCGCCTCGGCGAAGGTCGACTCGACCACCACCAGCGGGGAGCCGGGGAAGTAGGTCTCGCCCTCGGCGTAGCCCCACACGTCGCCGGAGAAGCGGTACGACGCCAGCCACTCCCGCGTGGGCGCGTCGACCACGTCCTCGAGGACCGCCAGCACCTCGTCGTCGAAGCGAAACGCCTCGATCGCGTCGAGGGCCCGGCCGACGCCGGCCACCACGCCGTACCGGCGCCCCTCCGGCAGCCGGCGGGGGAACAGCTCGAACACCGATCGACGGTGCGCCGTGCCGGCAGCCAGGGCGGCCTGCAGCATGGTCAGCTCGTAGTGGTCGGTCAGGAGCGCGGTGGAGGCGACGGTGGAGGTCACGGGAGAAGAGTGCCCGCTTCTGCCTGTGCCACCATGGGAGGGTGTCCGCCGCCAGCCCCGTCGAGGTCGAGCCGACGACCACCCCGGACGAGATCACGTTCCTCTCCAAGCCGTGGGTGACGATCGTCTGGAACGATCCGGTGAACCTCATGTCGTACGTGACCTACGTGTTCCAGAAGTACTTCGGCTACGACAAGGCCAAGGCCGAGAAGCTGATGATGGAGGTCCACGAGGACGGCAAGTCGGTCGTCAGCTCGGGCAGCCGCGAGGAGATGGAGCGCGACGTGCAGGCGATGCACGAGTACGGCCTCTGGGCGACCATGGACCGCTCCGAGTGAGGCGCCCGTGACCGGCTTCGCCCGCCACCGGCGCAGCGGACGGGTGATCGCGGCCTTCACCGGCTTCGAGGCCGACCTGCTGCGCTCGCTGGCCTCCCAGCTCGTGGAGCTGCTGCGCAACGAGGCGGCGGTGCCGCAGGACGCCCGCGACCCGTTCGAGGCGTTGATGGACTTCGGTGGCCCGACCACCGAGCCCGAGGACCCCGTCCTGCGGCGGCTGTTCCCGACCGCATACCCCGGCGACGAGGAGGCGGCCGCGGAGTTCCGCCGCTACACCGAGGGCGCGCTGCGCGACGGCAAGGCGGCGGCCGCGGCGACGATCATCGACGCGCTCGAGGAGGCCGGGCTGCCGGCGGAGCTCACCGAGGACGGCCTGATGATCGACGTCGAGCTCGACGAGCCGACCGCCGAGACCTGGCTGCGCTCCTTCACCGACCTCCGCCTGGCGCTGGCGACCCGGCTCGGCATCGAGGACGGCGACGAGGCGGTCTGGGCCGCGCTCCCCGACGAGGACCCGCGGTCCCAGGCGCACGACATCTACGAGTGGATCGGCTACCTCCAGGAGACGCTCGTCGACGCGCTCACCCAGCGCTGAGCAGCGGCCGCTCAGCTCACACGACGCCCAGCGACAGCATCGCGTCGGCGACCTGGATGAAGCTGGAGATGTTGGCGCCGCTCACGTAGTCGCCGGGTGTCCCGTACTCGTCGGCGGCGGTGGCGCACCGCTCGTGCACGCCGACCATGATGTCGCGCAGCCGCTCCTCGGTGTGGGCGAAGCTCCACGAGTCCCGCGAGGCGTTCTGCTGCATCTCCAGCGCGCTGGTGGCGACGCCGCCCGCGTTGGCGGCCTTGCCGGGGGCGAAGAGCACCGCGCCCTCCCGGAAGATCCGGGTGGCCCCAGGCGTGCACGGCATGTTGGCGCCCTCGGCGACCGCGACGACGCCGTTCGCGAGGAGCGTGCGCGCCGCGTCGGTGTCGAGCTCGTTCTGCGTGGCGCAGGGGAGGGCCACCTCGCAGCGGACGTCCCAGACGCTGCCGCCCGCGACGAAGGTCGCGGCGCGGCGCTGGTCAGCGTACGCGCTGATCCGCTGCCGCTCGACCTCCTTGACCTGCTTGAGCAGGTCGACGTCGAGCCCGTCCTCGTCGACGACGTAGCCGGACGAGTCGGAGCAGGCGACGACGTGGGCGCCGAGCGCGGCGGCCTTCTGGGCGGCGTAGATCGCGACGTTGCCGGACCCGGAGACGACCACCCGGCGCCCGGAGAGCGACTGGCCGCGGGCCTTGAGCATCTCCTCGGTGAAGAAGACGGTGCCGTAGCCGGTGGCCTCGGTCCGCACCTGCGAGCCGCCGTAGGCCAGGCCCTTGCCGGTGAGCACCCCGGACTCGTAGCGGTTGGTGATCCGCTTGTACTGGCCGAAGAGGTAGCCGATCTCGCGGCCACCGACGCCGATGTCACCGGCGGGGACGTCGGTGTACTCGCCCAGGTGGCGGTAGAGCTCGGTCATCATCGACTGGCAGAAGCGCATCACCTCGGCGTCGCTCTTGCCCTTGGGGTCGAAGTCCGACCCGCCCTTGCCGCCGCCGATCGGCATGCCGGTCAGCGCGTTCTTGAAGATCTGCTCGAACCCGAGGAACTTGACGATGCCGAGGTAGACCGACGGGTGGAAGCGCAGGCCGCCCTTGTAGGGGCCCAGCGCGGAGTTGAACTCGACCCGGAAGGCGCGGTTGATCTGCACCCGGCCCTGGTCGTCGGTCCACGGTACGCGGAAGAGGAGCTGGCGCTCCGGCTCGCAGAGCCGCTCGATGACGGCCTCGTCGACGTAGTGACGGTGCTTGCGCACGACCGGGCCGAGCGACTCGAGCACCTCGAGCACCGCCTGGTGGAACTCCTGCTCGCCGGGGTTGCGGGCCAGGACGGTCTCGTAGTGCGGCTGCAGGACCGGGTCGAGGGCGCTCATGAGGGACACCCTAGGCACCGGAGGTCGTCCGGCGGGTGGGCGCCGCGTCCGGCATGCGGGACGGGGCGCCTACGCTGGGTCCGTGCTGACCATCGACCAGGCGACGTACGACGCGATCGTCGAGCACGCCAAGCGAGATCATCCCGACGAGGCGTGCGGCATCGTGGCCGGGCCCGAGGGCAGCGACCGTCCCGAGCGCCTGGTCGAGATGGTCAACGCCGCCGGCAGCCCGACGTTCTACGAGTTCGACTCCACCGAGCTGCTCGAGCTGTACAAGGAGATGTGGGACCGGGACGAGGAGCCGGTGGTGATCTACCACTCGCACACCGCCACCGAGGCCTACCCCAGTCGCACCGACATCGGGCTCGCCAGCGAGCCCGGCGCCCACTACGTCCTGGTGAGCACGCGCCACTGCTTCACCGAGGACGGCAGGAATAACGACGGCCCGGTGGAGTTCAGGTCCTACAGGATCGTCGACGGCGAGGTGACCGAGGAAGAGGTCGCCGTCGTCCCCGCACTGCCCGCTGATTGAGCACCCCCCGCAAAGCTGACCGCAGCACGCCGCTGCGGCGACCAGAGGAGTCCCATGGCCATCGAGGTCCGAATCCCGACCATCCTGCGCACCTACACCGGTGGCGAGAAGGCCGTCAGCGGCGAGGGCGCGAACCTCAGCGCGCTGATCGACGACCTGGAGGCCCAGCACTCGGGCATCAAGGACCGGCTGATCGACAACGGTGACCTCCGCCGCTTCGTCAACGTCTACGTCAACGACGAGGACGTGCGGTTCATCGGCGGGCTCGAGGCCCCGCTGAGCGACGGCGACCAGGTCGTCATCCTCCCCGCCGTCGCCGGCGGCTGCTGAGCGGGGCCGCGGAGCGGACCCGCTAGCCTGCCCGAGTGGTGACCCCGCCGTGACCGACCGCCGCACGTTCGTCCTCGTCGACGGCGAGAACATCGACGCGACCCTCGGCAACTCCCTGCTCGGCCGCCGGCCGCTCCCGGAGGAGCGCCCGCGGTGGGAGCGCGTCACGGCGTACGCCGAGCAGCTGTGGGGCCAGCCGGTCACCGGCCTGTTCTTCCTCAACGCCTCCAACGGCCAGCTGCCGAGCAGCTTCGTCCAGGCCCTCCTGGCGCTCGACTACCGGCCGGTGCCCCTGTCGGGGCGGGCGGACGAGAAGGTCGTCGACATCGGCATCCAGCGCACGCTGGACGCCCTGCTCCAGCGGGCCGACGACGTGCTGCTGGTCAGCCACGACGCCGACTTCGCCGAGCACCTCGGCAGGCTGCTGACCGACGGCGCCTACCAGCGCCGCGTCGGCCTGATGGCGCTGCGGGAGTACGCCAGCGCCCAGTTCGACGCCCTCGGCATCCGGGTCCACGACCTCGAGGACGACGTGGCGGCGTTCAACGTGCCGCTGCCGCGGGTGCGGATCATCCCGCTCGACGAGTTCGACCCCGAGCGCTTCCTGCGCTGACCCCCGGCTCCACCCGACGACCAGAGAAGACCAGAAGGGCAAGGGCCCATGCGCTACGACAACCTCCTCGCGTCGGTCGGGGGCACACCGCTGGTGGGCCTGCCCCGGCTCTCGCCCGGCGTGCAGCCCAACGGAGCCGAGGTGCGGCTGTGGGCGAAGCTCGAGGACCGCAACCCGACCGGCTCCATCAAGGACCGCCCCGCCCTGAGGATGATCGAGGCGGCCGAGAAGGACGGCACCCTCCGTCCGGGCTGCACGATCCTCGAGCCGACCAGCGGCAACACCGGCATCTCGCTGGCGATGGCCGCGAAGCTCAAGGGCTACCGGATCGTCTGCGTGATGCCGGAGAACACCTCCGAGGAGCGCCGCCAGCTGCTGCGGATGTGGGGCGCCGAGATCGTCTCCTCGCCGGCCGCCGGGGGTTCCAACGAGGCGGTCCGGGTGGCCAAGCGGGTCGCCGACGAGCACCCCGACTGGGTGATGCTCTACCAGTACGGCAACGCCGGCAACGCGCTCGCGCACGAGGAGGGCACCGGCCCGGAGCTCCTGGCCGACCTGCCGAGCATCACGCACTTCGTCGCGGGCCTCGGCACCACCGGCACGCTGATGGGTGTCAGCCGCTTCTTCCGCACGGCCAAGCCCGAGGTCCGCATCGTCGCCGCGGAGCCGCGGTACGGCGAGCTGGTCTACGGCCTGCGCAACCTCGACGAGGGCTTCGTCCCGGAGCTGTACGACGCCGAGCTGATCGACTCGCGCTTCTCGGTCGGCCCGCGCGACGCCGTCCGGCGGGTCCGCGAGCTGCTCGAGCTCGAGGGCATCTTCGCCGGCATCTCGACCGGGGCGATCCTGCACGCGGCGCTCGGCCAGGCCGCCAAGGCGGTCAAGGCGGGCGAGTCCGCCGACATCGCTTTCGTGGTCTGCGACGGCGGGTGGAAGTACCTCTCGACCGGCGCCTACGAGGGCACGATCGACGAGGCGGAGGACCGCCTCGAGGGCCAGCTGTGGGCCTGAGCCGGGCCCTGAGCCGGGCCCTGGGCCGGGCCCTGGGCCGGGCCCTGGGCCGGGCCCTGGCCGCGGTCCTCGTGTGCGTGGGGCTGCTCGTCGCCGCTCCGGTCACTGCCCACGCCGACCCGGTGCCGGTGGGCCCGCCGGTCGTCCTCGGCGAAGCCGTCTACGCCGGCACGCTGCGCGTCGACGACGGCGGCTGGGAGCCCGCGGACGCCTCGCTCGACTACCAGTGGCTCCGGGCCGGCGAGCCGGTGCCCGGCGCCGTCGGGCGCACCTATGACCTCGGGCTCGACGACCTCGGCCGCCGGCTGCGCGTCGAGGTGACCGCGACCGACGCGAGCGGGGCGAGCAGCACCGCGCGCAGCGAGCCCACCGACCGGGTGCGTCGCGCCGACCTTCGGGTGCGCCGGGAGCCAGTCGTGGTGGGCCGGCCGCGGTACGGGCGGGTCGTGTCGGCGGATCCCGGCCGCACCGCGCCGGCGGCGACCCGCACGACGTACCGGTGGGAGGTGGCCGGTGAGACCGTCGCCGGGCAGGCCGGCCGCCGGTACCGGCTGGGAGCCGCCGACGTGGGTCGCAAGGTGCGGGCCGTGGTGACCCTCAAGGCGCCCGGCTACCGGCGGCTGACGCTGACCAGCCCCGGGCGCCGGGTGCACCACCGGGTCCCGGTCCGGCGCACGGTGACGTACTCGGTGCAGACCCGGGGCCGGATCACGACCAGCCTCCGCGCCTTCCGACGTCAGGCGCAGGAGACCTACGTCGACGCGCGGGGGTGGCGGGGTGCCGGCGTCCGGTTCCGGCCGGTGCCGCGCGGTGGCTCCTTCACGCTCGTGCTGTCCGCCGCGGCCCAGGTCCCGTCGTTCCACCCGATCTGCAGCGCGCAGTGGAGCTGCCGCGTGGGCCGCTACGTGATCATCAACGAAGAGCGCTGGAAGCACGCCTCGCCGGCATGGAACGCCGCCGGCGGCAGGCTCCGCGACTACCGCCACATGGTGGTCAACCACGAGACCGGCCACTGGCTCGGGCGCGGGCACGCCTCGTGCCCCGGCGCCGGCCAGCCCGCTCCGGTCATGCAGCAGCAGTCCAAGGGTCTCGGCGGCTGTCGGTTCAACGCCTGGCCGACGGTGCGCGAGCTGCGCTAGCAGATCGGGACGCCCCGTGGCAGCCGCGCGTCAGCGGACGACGTCGAGCGGGGTGGCGCGGCCGAACCGGCTGCCCGGCACCGGCTCGAGGTCGAGCAGCCGTGCGGCGAGGTTCGCGACGTCGCCGTTGCGCACCGGCTGGGGTCCGGCGTACGACGTGCGCCGGCGGCCAGGGTCGCGGTAGTCCGGGTTCAGGTCGTAGAGGTCCGCCGGCGCGATCCCGGCGCCCCAGGCGAGGAACGGCACACGGTAGTTGGCGCGGGAGGTCGGGTCCGAGTGGCCCGTGCCCTGCCCGCCGTGGTCGGAGGTCAGCAGGACCACCAGCTCCTCGCCGAGCTCGGCGTCGCGCTCGACCGCGCGCACGACCTTGGCGAGGAGGCGGTCGGTGCGCGCCACCGCGGCGAGGTACCGGGAGGACATGAAGCCGTGGTCGTGGCCCACGACATCCGGCGTGGCGAGGTGGAGCAGGGTGAACGCCCGGTCGTGGTGCACCAGGTCCCGGCGGGCCGCTCGCACGAGCGCCAGCGGGTCCTCGTCCAACCGGAACCGGTCGACCGCCGTCGGCCAGGACCTCGGGAACAGGGAGAACTTCTCCTTGCCGGTGAAGACCGCAGACTCACCGCCCGCGGCGTCGACGACGCTGAAGATCGACGCCACCTCGTGCCCGGCGGCGTGCTGCACGGTGGTCCCCGGGCGGTGGCTGTTCCAGGCGACACCGTGGCCGCGCCGGGTGGCGGCGATCCTGCGGCCGGTCACCATGCCGGTGTGGTTCGGCAGGGTCATGGTCCGCTCCCGCTCGGTGCGGGCGTTGGTGGTCGAGGCGCCCTCGGCGAGGAGGCGGTGCAGCGTCGGGGCGCCCTGCTCACCGAGCCGGGTGAGCGCGCGGGGGTTGAGCCCGTCGACGGTGATCGCCAGGACCCGGCGGTCGCTGGGCGTCGTCCGGCCGGCCGGCGAGTCGGCCGTGCCGCAGGCCGTCGCGACCGGCGTCAGCGCGAGGACGCCGGCCAGCAGGGTCGTGGAGAGGGCGCGCAGCGGGGGGAGGGGAGGCACCACTGCACGGTAACCCGCGGGCGGCCGACGGGCGGTCTCGACGTGACGCTGCTCAACAGTCCGTGCCTTTGGGGGTCCGAGCGCCTACCGTTGCCCCGTGCCGCTCGTGTCCAGTCCCGTCCCGGCCGGGACGACCGATGCGCCGATCGGGATCTTCGACTCCGGCTTCGGGGGGCTGACCGTCGCGCGCTCGGTCATCGACCAGCTGCCCCACGAGTCGATCTCCTACGTCGGCGACACCGCCCGCGCGCCGTACGGGCCCAAGCCCATCGGCGAGGTGCGGGAGTACGCCCTCGAGTGCCTCGACCACCTCGTCGAGCAGGGCGTCAAGGCGTTGGTCATCGCGTGCAACTCGGCCAGCGCCGCGATGCTGCGCGATGCCCGGGAGCGGTACGACGTGCCCGTCGTCGAGGTCATCTACCCGGCGACCCGGCGTGCCGTCGCCGCCTCCCGCTCCGGCCGGATCGGCGTGATCTGCACCCGGGCCACCGCCGAGTCGATGGCCTACGACGACGCGTTCGCGGCCGCGCCGCACGTGGACCTGCTGACCCGCGCGTGCCCGCGGTTCGTCGACTTCGTGGAGTCCGGCGTCACGGCCGGGCCCGAGCTCCTCGCCGTCGCGCACGAGTACCTCGCCCCGCTGATCGAGGCCCGGGTCGACACCCTGGTCCTCGGCTGCACGCACTACCCGCTGCTCACCGGGGTGATCTCCTACGTGATGGGTGACGACGTGACGTTGGTCAGCAGCGCCGAGGAGTGCGCCAAGGACGTCTACAAGATGCTGCTCTCGACCGGGCTCGTGCGCGAGGCCGGCGAGCCGAGGTACTCCTTCGTCACGACCGGGTCGCCGGCGGAGTTCGAGACCATCGGCCGTCGCTTCCTGGGCCCCGAGATGGCCGCGGCCTCGCAGTTCGCGGGGGGCCTGCGATGAGGCTGACGGTCGTCGGCTGCTCCGGGTCCTACCCGGGTCCGCGCTCCCCGGCCAGCTGCTACCTCCTGGAGGCCGAGCACGACGACGGCTCGGGGCTGCGCACCTGGCGGGTGCTGCTCGACCTGGGCAGCGGGGCGCTGGGCCCGCTGCACGACGTGGTCGACCCCCTGGCCATCGACGCGGTGCTGCTGAGCCACCTGCACGCCGACCACTGCCTGGACCTCTGCGGCTACCACGTCCTGCGCCGCTACCACCCGTCCGGCCACCAGCCGCGGATCCCCGTCTGGGGGCCGGAGGGCACGGCGGACCGGATGGCGCGCGCCTACGACCTGCCGCTCGACACGGGCATGCACGAGGAGTTCGACTTCCGGGTGTGGGGCGGTCCGGTCCGCGTGGGGCCGTTCGAGGTCGAGCCGGTCCCGGTCGACCACCCCGTCCCGGCCTTCGGGCTGCGGGTCGCCGCCGACGGTGCCGTGCTCGCCTACAGCGGCGACACCGGCCCGTGCGCGGGGCTCGACCGGGTCGCCGCCGACGCCGACCTGTTCCTGGCCGAGGCCTCCTTCGAGGCCTGCCGCGAGAACCCGCCGAACCTGCACCTCACCGGCGCAGACTGCGGGGACACCGCGACCCGGGTCCGGGCCCGGCGCCTCGTGCTGACCCACGTGCCCCCGTGGCACGACCCCGAGGTGGTGCTGGCGGAGGCCCGCACGGTGTACGACGGGCCGCTGGAGCTGGCCCGGCCGGGTGCGGTCTACGAGCTCGGGAGCTGAGCAGGCCCCTTCAGACGAGACCGGCGTCGTGGACGCAGATCGCGATCTGCACCCGGTTGGTGACGACCAGCTTGTCGAACAGGCGCGAGACGTGCGCCTTGACCGTCGGCACGGACAGGTGCAGGGCGCGGGCGATCTCGGCGTTGCTCAGCCCCCGGCCGACGGCCAGGGCGACGTCCCGCTCCCGCTCGGTGAGCCCGGCGAGGCGCTGCTGGGCGCGGGCCGCCCGGTCGTCGGCCGGCTCGACGTGCGCGGCACGGACCCGGTCGATGAGGGTCCGGGTGACCGAGGGGGAGAGCATCGGCTCCCCGTCGGCGACCTTGTGCAGCGCCTCGACGATCTGTGCGGGCGGGGTGTCCTTCAGGAGGAACCCGTCGGCGCCGGCGGCGAGCGCCTCGACCACGTGCTCGTCGGCGTCGAACGTCGTCAGGACGACGACGCGCGGGGGGTCGGCCAGGCGGTGCAGCCGCCGGGTGGCCTCCAGCCCGTCGAGCACCGGCATCCGGATGTCCATGAGGACGACGTCGGGACGGAGGGAGCCGCCGAGCAGCACGCCCTCGCGGCCGTCGCCGGCCTCACCGACGACCTCGAGGTCGGCCTGGCCGCCGAGCATCAGCGCCAGCGCCGACCGGACGAGGGGGTCGTCGTCGACGACGAGGACCCGCACCGGCGCCGGCCCGCCCGCCGTCACGCCGCCCACGGCAGCCACCCGCGCAGGACGAAGGAGCCGTCGTCGCGGCGGTGCTCGAGGCGGCCGCCGCGCAGCTGGGCGCGCTCGGAGAGCCCGACCAGGCCGAGGCCGGCGCCGGGGGTGACGGTCACGCCGAAGCCGATCGGGTTCCGCAGGCACACCTCCACGCCGTCGTCGGGGGAGCCGCTCACCTCGATGGTCAGCAGGGCGCCGGGCGCGTGCTTGCGCGCGTTGGTGATCCCCTCCTGGACGATCCGGTAGACGGTGCGGCCGACGCCGTCGGGCACCGGGCCGGTGGAGCGGTCGACCAGGTCGCGGTGCTCCACGTGCAGCCCCGCCTCGCTGGCCTCGGCGACCAGCCGCGGGACGTCGTCGTACGTCGGCTGCGGGGCGTGCACCACCTCGCCGGTGTCCTCGTCGCGGAGCACGCCGAGCACGCCGCGCAGGTCGGTGAGCGCCTCGTGGGCCTTCTCCTGGATCACGGCTGCGCTGGCGCGCATCTCAGCGGGGTCCAGGTCCTCGCGGAAGCCCAGGGCGCCGGCGTGGAGGGAGATCTGTGAGATCCGGTGGGCGAGCACGTCGTGCATCTCGCGGGCGATCCGTGCCCGCTCGGTCGTGCGGGCACGGGCGATGCGCAGCTCCTGCTCGGCCTCGGCGCGCTCGGCGCGGTGGCGGAGGGTGCAGAGCAGCTCGCGGCGCGAGCCGAGGTACATCCCCCATCCGATCACGCCGGCGATGGCGACGACGTTCACCGTGGTCAGCAGCCAGGCAGGGTCCTCGGTCGTCTGCGGCTGCCAGAACGTGTAGACCTGCGCAGCGACGAGGTTGACCACGAAGAGAGCGACCAGCTGACCTGAGCGTCGGTGGGTCGCCAGCGACACCGCTGCGAGGGTCGCGGGGCCGGCCGCGAGGCCTGAGGCGGTCGAGGCCGCCGCGGTGAGGAGGGCCACCGTGAGCGGCCACCGCCGCCGCCAGTGCACGAGGACGTACGCCGCGACGCCGAGCCCCGCGTCGAGGAGGAACAGGGTGGGGTGCCCGTCGGCCTGGGCCTCCATCACCGGCAACCACACGACGGCGCTGATCAGGAGCATGGCCAGCAGCCGCCACGTCCGCCCCCACGGCGTGAGCGGCGGCTGGTACGCCTCGGGCGGCGGTCGGTCCACCGGCCCAGGCTAGGGGACCCGGGTCGCCGGGTGAGGCGCCCCTGGTCGGGGCTGCCCCCTACTTTGGTCTCGGCGATCACCGCCGCGCGTCAGGTGCGCAGAGCTCACCCCTTCGGGCAGGGTGGTGTCCATGATCGAGGTCGACCACCTGACGAGAACCTATGGCGGCTTCACGGCCGTCGACGACGTGAGCTTCACCTGCCAACCCGGCCGCGTGACCGGCTTCCTGGGCCCGAACGGCGCCGGGAAGACCACCACCATGCGGATCATGGTCGGCCTCACCCCGCCGACCCGGGGTGAGACGCGGATCGGTGGGCTCCACTACCACGACATCCCGAACCCCGGCCGGCACGTGGGGGTGCTCCTCGACGCCGGAGCGCAGCACGCCGGGCGCACGGGCCGGGAGATCCTCACCCTCGGCGCCAAGACGATGGGCCTGCCCACGTCGCGGGTCGACGAGATGCTGGCCCTGGTCTCGCTGACCGATGCCGAGGCCAAGCGGCGCCTGCGGCACTACTCCCTGGGCATGAAGCAGCGCCTCGGCATCGCCCACGCGCTGCTGGGCGACCCGTCCGTGCTGATCCTCGACGAGCCGGCCAACGGCCTCGACCCGGCGGGCATCCGGTGGATGCGCGACCTGCTCAAGGGCTACGCCAACCGCGGCGGCACCGTGCTGCTCAGCAGCCACCTGCTCAACGAGGTCGAGCTGATCGCCGACGACATGATCCTCATCGGCCGCGGCACGATCGTCGCCCAGGGCGACAAGAAGTCGCTGCTCGCCCAGTCGGGCCCCGCCTCGGCGTTGGTGACGTCGATGGACAACGCCGCGCTGGCCCGCGCGCTCGAGGCACGGGGCGTCACCGTGACGCCGGCCGGCGAGGGACTCCGCGTCGACGCCGAGCCGGTCGAGGTCGGCCGCGCCGCGCTCGAGGCCGGGGTCGTCCTCACCGACCTGCGCAGCGGCACGGCCGGCCTCGAGGACCTCTTCCTCGAGCTGACCGCCAGCACCCAGCGCGAGGGACACCCCGCCGCAGCGACCCAGCAAGGAGCCTCCGCATGAGCACCAGCACCTCCCCGACGGGCGCCATGCCCACGTCCCTCGACGTCTCCGGGACGCCGCGGGTGCCGTTCACCCGGCTGGTGGCCGTCGAGATGCGCAAGATCATCGACACCCGCGCCGGCCGGTGGCTGCTCGCGGCCATCGTGCTCATCACCGCGGCGATCATGGCGATCTTCTTCTTCACCGCGGACTCGCCGGAGCGCACGTTCGACAACTTCATCGGCATCTCGGCGACCCCGCAGGGCTTCCTGCTGCCCGTCCTCGGCATCCTGCTGGTCACCAGCGAGTGGAGCCAGCGCACGGCGATGGTGACCTTCGCCCTCGAGCCCAGCCGCACCAAGGTGATCCTGGCGAAGACCGTCGCGGCGTTGGTCTTCGGCCTGCTCGCGTTCGTGGCGGCGATCGGGGTGGCCGCCCTGTGCACGGCGGTCGGCGGCGCCGACGGCGGGTTCGACGGGGTCGAGGCCCAGCTGTTCCTGCTCTTCCTCGCCCTCCAGCTCCTCACGGTGCTCCAGGGCCTGGCCTACGGCCTCATCCTGCTCAACACCCCCGCTGCGATCGTCACGTTCTTCGTGCTGCCGATCGCCTCGAGCATCGTGTTCAACCTGGTCTCCGGCCTGCGCGACCTGGCGCCCTGGCTCGACCTCGGGACGGCGCAGGGAGCGCTCTTCGAGAGCTTCGGCGGCCCGGGGCTCACGGGTGAGGAGTACGGCCAGCTCGCGACCACGACGCTGATCTGGATCGTCGTGCCGTTCGTCCTCGGCTGGATCCGGGTGATGCGCGCCGAGGTGAAGTAGCCCGGCCGGGTGGCTGCTGCCCGTCGAGGCCCGGCCTCTAGCGTGGTCCTCATGACACGCGAAGACGGCCGGGCCGACGACGAGCTCCGCCCGGTGAGGATCACGCGCGGCTGGCTCGACCACGCCGCGGGCTCGGTGCTGGTGGAGTTCGGGCGGACCAGGGTGCTGTGCGCCGCATCCGCGTCCGAGGGGGTGCCGCGCTGGCGCAAGGGCTCGGGGCTCGGCTGGGTGACGGCGGAGTACGCGATGCTCCCGGCGGCGACCAACACCCGGTCGGACCGCGAGTCGGTCAAGGGCCGCATCGGGGGGCGCACCCACGAGATCAGCCGGCTCATCGGGCGCTCGCTGCGTGCCGTCATCGACTACCAGGCGCTCGGGGAGAACACCATCGTCCTGGACTGCGACGTCCTGCAGGCCGACGGCGGTACCCGCACGGCCGCGATCACGGGCGCCTACGTCGCCCTCGCGGACGCGGTCGCGCACCTGCGCTCGACCGGTGCGCTGGCGTCCTCGGCCCAGCCGCTCACCGGGTCCGTCGCTGCCGTGAGCGTCGGGATCATCGACGGAGCGCCGCGCCTGGACCTGCCGTACGTGGAGGACGTGCGGGCCGAGACGGACATGAACGTCGTGATGACCGGCGACGGCCGCTTCGTCGAGGTCCAGGGCACCGCCGAGGGTGCGCCCTTCGACCGCACCGAGCTGGACGCGCTGCTCGGCCTGGCCGAGAAGGGGTGCGCCGACCTCACCCGCCTGCAGCAGGAGGCGCTCTCCTCGTGAGCGCCTCCCGGGTGTTCCTGGCCTCGCGCAACCGCAAGAAGCTCGAGGAGATGGAGCGGATCCTCGCCGAGCACCTGCCCGGCGCCGAGGTGCTCGGCCTCGACGACGTGGTGGCGTACCCCGAACCCGTCGAGGACCAGCCGACGTTCGAGGGGAACGCGCTGCTCAAGGCGCGGGCCGGCCTGCAGGCCACCGGCCTGCCCACGGTCGCCGACGACTCCGGGCTCTGCGTCGACGCGCTCAACGGCATGCCCGGCGTGCTCTCCGCGCGCTGGTCCGGCCCTCCGAAGGACGACGCCCGCAACAACGAGCTGCTGCTGGCGCAGCTGGCCGACGTGCCCGACGAGCGGCGTACCGCCCACTTCGTCTGCGCCGTCGCGTTCTGCCACCCGGGCGGCGAGCTGGTGGTCCACGGGCGGATGGAGGGGCGGGTGCTGAGGGAGGTCCGCGGCAGCGGCGGCTTCGGCTACGACGTGCTCTTCGAGGCCGACGAGCAGCCGGGGCGGACGACGGCGGAGCTGTCCCGGGAGGAGAAGGACCGGATCTCGCACCGGGGTCGCGCCCTCAGGGAGCTGGCGCCGTTGGTTGCCGCCGCCCTCGGCGCGACGACGGACCGGGGATGAGGTAGCGGGTCAACAGGAGCCCCCAGAGCGCGGCCAGCACGAACATGAAGATCGAGTAGACCGCCGCCGGGACCGACATCTGGGTGCTGTCGAGCACCTCGACGGCCACGTAGATCGCCAGCGTGCCGTTGTGGACGCCGATCTCCATCGAGGACGCCACGGCCTGCGCCTCCCGCACGCCTGCCAGGCGCGGCACGACGTACCCGACGACGAGGGAGATCGCGCAGAAGAGCGCGGCGGCCAGGCCCACGTCGGCCAGGTAGTCCCCGACGTTCTCCCGCTGGTCGAGCAGGATGCCGAGCACGAGCACGGCGAGGATCACCGCGGAGCCGGTGCGGACCGGCCGGTCCATCCGTCGGGCGAAGCCCTCTGCGCGGGCCCGCACCAGCATGCCGAGCGCCACGGGCACCAGCACGACGGCGAAGACCTCGACCACCTTGGTGAACTGGAGGTTGACCTGGTCACCGAGGCCGTAGTGGGCGATCGCCAGGTTCGTGATCACCGGCAGCGAGACGATGGCCACCACGGAGTTGATCGCCGTGAGGCTCACGTTGAGCGCCACGTCGCCGCGGAAGAGGTGGCTGTAGAGGTTCGCGCTCGTGCCGCCCGGGCTGGCGGCCAGCAGCATCAGGCCCACCGCGAGCAGCGGCGGCAGGTCGAAGGCCTTCACGAGCCCGAAGCAGACGACGGGCAGCAGCACCAGCTGGCACCCGAGCGCCACGCCGACCGCTCTCGGCTGCCGCGCGACCCGGCGGAAGTCGTCGGGGACCAGCGAGAGGCCCAGGCCGAACATGATGATGCCGAGCGCGACCGGCAGGCCGACGGTGGTGAGCGCGGAGTCCATGACCGGACTCTAGTGACCGCCGTCACTCCAGGGAGCGACTCGCGCAGGTCACTCCTGGGGCTTGGTCTGGCGGGCAGTCGCCTTCGTCGTCACCGTGTCGGGGAGGTGGGTGGCCGCCTCCGCCATCACCTTGTTCTTCAGCGAGCCGGCGACGACGTGCGGCTTGCCGGCCATCAGCGCCTCGACGCCGTCGCGGGCGACGTCGGCGGGGTCGTCCTTGGGACCCTGGCCGAGCGGGGTGTCGAGCAGGTCGGCCCGGCGGAAGAAGTCGGTGTCGGTCGCGCCCGGCATCAGCGAGGTGACCGTGACGCCGGCGTCCCCCAGCTCGTGGCGGATGCCCTCGGCGAAGGAGTGCACGAAGGCCTTCGAGGCGGCGTACGTCGCCTGGTACGGGCTCGGGGCGGTCGCGACGACCGAGGCCGTGAGCAGGATCCGGCCGGAGCCGCGGGCGACCATGTCGTCGACGACGAGCTTGGCCAGGTGCACCGTGGACCGGACGTTGAGGTCGACGAGCCCGAGGTGCCGCTCGAGGGAGGTCTCGGCGAACCGTCCGCCGACGCCCACGCCGGCGTTGAGCACCGCCACCTCGACCGGTCGGCCGGCGCCGGAGGCCTCCTGCCACAGGTGCTCGACCTCTGCCGGCACGGTGAGGTCGACCTGGACGGCCCGGACGGTGGCGTCGTGCGCCGCGCCGAGCTCGGCCGCGACGGTGTGGATCGCCGCGTCCTCCGCGGCGACGACCAGGTCGTGCCCGCGTCCGGCCAGCTCACGGGCGACCGCGAGCCCGATGCCCGAGGAGGCGCCGGTGACGAGGGCGAGGCCGGGCCGTGTGGACTGCTCGGTGTCTGCCATGGCACCCGGGTACCCCGTGTGCGCCCGGAGAGACTCGAACTCTCACTGGACAGGACCTAAACCTGTGGCCTCTACCTATTGGGCTACGGGCGCGCGTCGCCGAGTGTAGGGACGACCGTCAGGCGAGCGACAGGTCGCGGTGGAGCTTGGCGACGTGGCCGGTGGCCTTGACGTTGTACTGCGCCAGCTCGACGGTGCCGTCCTCGTCCACGACGACGGTCGACCGGATCACGCCCTCGACGACCTTGCCGTACAGCTTCTTCTCCCCGAAGGCGCCCCACGCGCGCATGACGGCCTTCTCGGGGTCGGACAGCAACCGGATCCCGAGCCCCTCCTTCTCACGGAACCGGGCCAGCTTCTCCGGCTTGTCGGGCGAGACGCCGAGGACCTCGTAGCCGTGGCCCCGCAGCGACTCGAGCGAGTCGCTGAAGTCGCAGGCCTGCTTGGTGCAGCCGGGGGTCATCGCTGCGGGGTAGAAGTAGACGATGACCTTGCGCCCGCGCAGGTCGGACAGCCTGACCTCGGCGCCGGTGTCGTCGACGAGGTTGAGGTCCGGGGCGGGGTCGCCGGGGGAGAGGCGGGTCGGCTGCGCCTCGGACTGGGGGTCGGCCACGAGTGACTCCTTCGGCTGGGATGGACGGGGGGACCGTACCGAAGGTGGGCACCGGGTCCCCACCGGACCGGGAGTTGGTAGCGTCTCCCGGCACGCACACGACTCCAGGAGACCCACGTGAGCAAGGTCAACGACACCTCTTCACTCGAGCGCGAGATCGAGGCGACCCGCGAGCGCCTGGCGACCACCATCGACCAGCTCCTGTACCGCTCGAGCCCCAAGACGATCGTGGGCCGTGAGGTGGCCGGCATCAAGGCGCACTTCGTCGACCCGGCGGGCAACCCGCGGACCGACAACATCCTCAAGGCCGTCGGTGCGGTCGTCGGTGCGGTGGCGCTCGTCGTCGTCGTGCGGAAGGTCTCCTCCTGACCGGGTCGCGCCCGGCCTCCAGCCCTGGACCGGGCGCCATGGACGACCGCGCTCCGATCAAGATGCTGCACGACCGCATCCTCTGCGAGGTGGACAAGGAGGCCGGCGAGCGCCGGTCCTCCGGCGGCATCGTCATCCCCGCGACCGCCGCCATGGGCGGCACCCGGCTGTCGTGGTCGAGGGTGGTGGCCGTGGGCCCGCACGCCCGCGCCGTCGAGGTCGGCGACCGGGTGCTCTTCGACGCCGACGACAAGGCCGAGGTGGAGGTCCACGGCGAGCTCTACGTCGTCATGCGGGAGCGCGACGTCCACGCCGTCGCGGCCGAGCGGCTGGCGGACGAGGCGACCGGCCTCTACCTGTGACGGTTACCGGCCCGTAACCTCCGTCACAGGCGGCCGTTGTGGAGGCGTGCTCCGCCGACGCCTGCTGTCCGTCCTGATCACGACCGGCCTGGTCGCCACGGCCCTCGTCCCGGCCGGGATCGCCGCCCTCCCCGGCGCCGCGGCGAGCCCCGCGCCGCCCGCTCGCGAGGCGGCGGCCGGCGACGGCGCCGCTCGCACGGCCGCCTCCGCGCGGTACCGGGCCACGATCCGCTGGACCGAGCACGGCATCCCGCACATCACTGCACGGAGCTTCGGCTCCCTCGGCTTCGGCAGCGGGTACGCCGCGGCCGAGGTGTCGCTGTGCACCCTCGCCGACACGCTCGTCACCGGCCGTGGCGAGCGGTCGCTGTGGTTCGGCCCCGACGGCACCTACAACGACCAGGTGACCCTGGAGGCCTCCAACCTCCAGGTCGACACCTTCGTCACCGACCTGCGCGACCGGCGGGTCGTGGAGAAGCTCCTCGCCGACCCGGTGGCCGGGCCCGGCAAGCAGGCGCGCGCCATGGTCCGCGGGTACGTCGCGGGCCTCAACCGATGGCTCCGCGAGACGGGCCGCAACGGCGTGACCGACCCTGCCTGCCGTGGCAAGGGGTACCTCCGGCCGGACGTCACGCCGCTCGACCTCTGGTACGGCGTGTACCTCGCCAACCTCCTGGCCTCGGCGGGCGTGTTCCTGCCCGAGATCGTCGACGCCGACCCGCCCACGCTCACGGAGCCGGGTCTGCCGGAGCTGCCGCTGAGGGCCGAGGCCGTCGACCGCGACCGGCTGCTCGCCGGCTTCGGCCGTGACCCCGACGCGCCGTTCGGCTCCAACGCCACCGCCGCGGGCCGGTCCGCGACCAGCACCCGCAAGGGGATGCTCCTGGGCAACCCCCACTTCCCGTGGCGCGGCCGCTACCACTTCACCCAGCAGCACCAGACCATCCCCGGCCGGTACGACGTCGCGGGCGCCTCCCTGATCGGGTCGCCGGTGATCAACATCGGTTGGAACAAGGACGTCGCCTGGAGCCACACCGTCTCCACGGCGTACCGGTTCACGCCCTACGAGTACCGCCTGCTCGGCCCGACGACGTACCTCACCGAGAGCGGGCCGAAGCAGCTGGAGCACCGGACCGTGCGGGTCAAGGTGCGCGAGGGCGGACGCGTCCGCACGGTGACCGGTGACGTGTGGCGGACCGACCAGGGCTACGTCATCGACGACCCCGCCCAGCTGATGCCCTGGAGCCCGCTCAGCGTGTGGGCCATCCGCGACGCCAACGGCGAGCACCTGCGGACCCTCGACACCTTCCTCGCCATGGGCAAGGCCACGGGTGTGCGGGACCTCCTGCGTCGCCAGGACCGAGGGGCCGGCATGCCGTGGGTGAACACCACGGCGGCCGACGCACGGGGCAACGTGCTCTACGCCGACCACTCGGTCGTCCCCCACGTCACGACGGCGATGGAGCAGCGCTGCATGACGCCCGTCGGGCGGGTCCTCGACCAGGTCGCCGGCCTGCCCGGGCTGGACGGCACGCTGGCCGAGAGCGCGTGCGCCTGGGGCAGCGACGCCGACGCCCAACGGCCCGGCATCCTCGGCCCGGGCAACCTGCCGCACGTCATCCGTCGCGACTGGGTCATGAACGCCAACGACTCCTACTGGCTGCCCAACGACCGGGTCCGCCTGGAGGGCTTCCCGAGCATCGTCGGCTGCGAGCGCTGCGAGCGCACCATGCGGACCCGTGCCGTGGCGGACTACGTCGTCCGCCGGCTGGCCTCCGGTCGTCGGGAGACGCCGGCCAGCTTCCGGCGCCACCAGCACGAGAACCGCGTCATGATGGCCGAGGTGATGCGGGCCGACGGCGCACTCGGACGGGTGTGCGCGGCCACCGGTGAGACCGAGGCGTGCGCCGCCCTCGCGGCCTGGGACGGCCGCTCCGACCGGACCTCGAGGGGTGTGCACCTCTTCGAGGAGTTCGTCGAGCGGCTGCCGACGGTCCCGCTGGACCTGGTGGAGACGGTGTGGCGGGTGCCGTTCGACCCGTCCGACCCGCTGCACACGCCGCGGGGCCTCAACGACGCCAATCCGCTGGTGGTGCAGGCCATGGCCGATGCCATCGCGGCTGTCCGTGACGCCGGGGTCGCCTTCGACGCGCCGTGGGGCACGCTGCAGGTCGCCGGAGACCGTGGCGCGCCGGCCATCCCGTTGGGCGGCGGCGACGGCGAGGTCGGGAACGCCAACGTGCTCTCCTCGCGGTGGGCCCGCGACAACAGCGGCGAGTACAAGCCGATCACCTACGGCTCGTCCCACATCCAGGCCATCGCCTACCTGCCCGGCGGCGGGCTGGATGCGCGGACCATCCTCACCTACGGCCAGTCCGAGGACTCGACGTCGCCCTGGTCCACCGACCAGACCCGGCTGTTCTCGCAGGAGCGGTGGGTGCGGTTCCCGTGGACCGACGCGCAGATCCGTCGCGACCTGCTCCACACGGACGTGGTCGCCGGCCCCTGACCGGGCGCCGGCGCAGGCTGGCCCGGAGGACTCAGACGGCTCGGGCGAGGACGACCACGTTGTTCTCGAACGCCTCGCCGTTCCAGTCGGTGCAGGAGACCAGCACCAGGCGTCCGCGCCCGGTGTCCTGGCCGAAGAGGCGCTCCGCGCGGGCGGCCAGCTCGCCCCGGGTGAGCACCTGCACGCGCTGCACCTTGTAGCGGACCGTGCCCTCGCGGGTCTCGACCCGGACCGGGTCGCCGCGCCCGAGGGACGGCACGTGGTCGAGGGCGCCACCCCCCGTGTGGACGGTGTGCCCCGTGACGACCGTCTGCCCCCGGTGGGCCCCCGGGCGGGCGCTGACGTCCCACCAGCCGACGGTGTCGGGGTCTGCCGGCGGCTGGAGCACGCGTCCGGGCAGCATGCCGATCGGCACGACCGGCGCGACGACGTCCTGGGTGGGCAGCAGCAGGCGGATCGGCTGGGCGGGGGAGGGGGCGACGTACGACCGGCCCGGCTGCGTCCCCTCGCTGGGGAGGGCGACCCCCGTGATGGTGAGCCCGGCGGCGAGGACCAGCAGGCCGGTGGCGATGCCATGACCGACGGCGGCGAGCCGGCGCCCTCGCGGGCGCGGCTCGCCGCCGTCGGTCACTTCAGGTTCGGCCACGGATTGGTCAGGCGCGCAGGCTCCGCCGCGTGGCGACCGCGCCGGCACCGACCGCGGTCAGCAGCACGGCGAGCAGGCCACCGGTGCCGAGGCCGGAGTCGGAGCTGCCCGCCGGCACCGAGGTCGGGACCTGCGGCTGCTGGGGCTCCTGCGGCGCGGGGCCCGGGCCCGGGTTGTTCGGCCCCTGCGGGGCGTCGGGCTGCACACGGCCGTTGGGGCCGCAGCTGCTGCGGCCGATCTCGGCCCCGAGCAGCTCCACACCGAACTGCTCGGCGACCGGCAGGACCTCGAGGTCCAGCGCCGTCACGGTGATCTCGTTGTTGCTGCGCTCCTGCTTGTTCAGCGTGACCTCGAGGATGTTCTCCTCCAGCGGCGCGAGCTGCTCGCCGATGGTCTCCAGCGCCTCGGTGAGCACCGCCGCGCCGTCGATGACGCCGGCGAGCGGGCCGAGCGCGCCCTCGATGGCCTCGGTGAACTGGACGCGCAGGGCCTGCAGGACGAGGTCGACGACCTGGCCGAGGTCCGTGACGAGCCGGGTGTTCGGCTCGGGGTTGGCCGGCAGGTTCAGCAGCTCGACCTCCTGGCCCGCGAGGCGCAGGCTCGCGCCGGCGCCGACCAGCGTGGTGTCGCCGTCCACGTCGCCGGGTCGGGCCGTGCAGAAGCTCTGGATCGCGCCGGCGTCGAGCACGACGGCGGCGTCCGCTGCGGTCAGCACCTGCTGGAGCGCGGTCTGGAGGCCGGCGAGCAGCGGGTCGAGGACGGGCGCGAGCGCGTCGAGCAGCTGCTGGTCGAGGCCGCCGAGGAAGTCCGCCCGGATCAGCTGCACGTTGGACAGGTCGAGGTTCCCAGCGTTCAGCTGGAGGTTCTCTCCCGGCGTCAGGCAGCCACCCTCGCCGACCTCGACGAGCACAGCGCCGTCCCCGGCGACACCGGCGCACGCGGCCGAGGCGCCGGTCCGGCCCTCGATCCGCGTCCGCGCCTGCTGGGCCAACGTGCCCACCTGGAGGAAGTTCTGCCCGGTGAGGACGGAGACCGCCGGGCTCGTGGTGCCGGAGCTCTTCTCGCCCGTGCCGTCGTTGGTCACGGTGTAGCTGCCCGAGTCGGTGCCGCTTCCGGCGACCGTCACCTCGATGGCCGTCGCGCTGGCCTGCGCGACAGGCTCGGCGGCCAGCGCCGGGCTCCCGGTCAAGAGGACGAGTGAAGAAGCGGTGGCGGCCGCAGCCACCTTGCCCGCGGTACGTCGTGTGTTCACAAAGGCTCCCTGTGCCGCACCCTCCCGGCTGCGGCGCCGTTCTCGCAAGTGGTCCAGTCGAGGCCTTAACCTAGCCTGAGGATCGCGGTTATGGCCACGTTGCGTGAGATGTGCCGCACACCGGACACCACGCGGACATCACGGGGACACCACGCGAGGGCCGGTCCTCCCCCTGGAGACCGGCCCTCACGAGCCAGGGGGCCACCGCCTCGGTGGCCGGGTGGGCAGCCAGCGGGTCAGCGGACGCGCACGGTGAACGTCGGCGACTGCGCGCCGGTCACCGACTCCGACCCGGAGACGACGAGGCGGTAGCCCACGCGGCCCTTGCGGCGCTCGCGCGGGAAGGTGACCCGCACCGTCCCCGACGAGGGAACGATCCTCCGGATGGTCGACCAGGCGCCGCGGCGGTTGCGCTGCAGGTCGAGGGTCTCGAGCCCGGCGCTGTCGAGCGTCACCAGGTCGGCGCTCGCCGCCCGGCCACGGCGTACCGTCGTCGTGCCCGCCCGCCAGTCGTCGATCTCGGTCACGGCCAGCGGTGCGTCGTAGGTCGCCGGGTCGCCGTCGTCGCCGACCCGGCACTTGACCGGCGCCTCGACGGGCGCGTTGTGGAAGCTCTCGCCGTAGTGGTAGTTCGAGCCGGCCACCTGCGTCCAGACCACGGCGTACTCCGTCACACCGGCGGGCCAGAGGGCGTGCTGGTCGTAGACGAAGGCCTGGGTGCCCGACCAGGTCGCGCCGTCGAGGTGGTAGTTCAAGGTGACCTCGCCGGCCTCCTTGGTCCACACCCGGACGTTGACGTCGTTGCTCTGCTCGCCGGGGATGTTGGAGGGGTAGGCGACCACGAGCGCGGTGCAGGTGGGTCCGGCGTAGCGCCAGTTCCAGTCGAAGTGGCCGTGCCGGTCCACGGCAGGCGGGTTCGGCTGCGGGTCGGGCGGGACGACCGGGGTGGTCGGCGGGGTCGGCGGGGTCGGCGGCGAGGGCGTGCTCGCGTCTGCGTAGGTGAGCGAGTAGTGCGACACGGCCTTGGCGCCCTTGTCTCCGGCCGCGTCCGGGTAGGAGAGGACCACGGTCGTGAGCGGACGGTCCAGGGAGACCATCCGGGGTCCGTCGCCCTGCTTGGTGCTACCCGCCTTGACGCAGTAGCCGGTGATCACCTTGCCGGCGGGGGCGTGCACCGTGACCGTCATCGGGTCACCCGTCGTGTCCTCCTTGCCGGAGCTCAGAGCAGGGCAGGTCTGGTCCCCGGTCTCGTCCCGGTCCGCGACGGCGAAGCCTGGGACGATAAGGACGGACGCCGACGCGAGGAGCGAGACGGCGGCAAGGGAGGCGGGGCGGCGCATGGGAGCAGTCTCGCGCCCGTCCGGCGCCCGCTTTCCGCCCTTGTTCCAACGTTGCGCCGCTGCCGGCGATCTTGCGTCCGCCTTGAGGTTCGAGCCCCGGTCGGTCTAGCCCAGCTTGAGCTGTGCGGTGATCCGCGTCCCGTCGGTGCGGTCGATCGACAGGCTCTGGCAGATCGACTCGACCAGGGCCAGACCGCGACCGCGAGGGGCGTACATGTCCACCTGCTTGACGGTCGGCTCCGCCTCGCTGCCGTCGTCCGCGACGCAGAGGGTGAGCATGCCGTCGGCCATCCACCAGGAGACGTGGATCGCGTCGTCGTCGGAGCGGCCGTGCTCGACGCCGTTGGTCACGAGCTCGCTCACGACCAGCGCCGCATCCGACACGATCCGCCGGGGGACCCCGGCCTGGGTCAGGAAGTCGTGCAGCTGGTGACGCGCCGCGGTGGCGGCCGCCAGCTCGAACGGAAGTCGGTAGGACCGGACGTCGCGCTCGCTCATGAGGTCCGGTAGGGCATGGCGCACACGTGGAGAACGCGCTGGGCGACGGTCCCGTCCTCGGCGACGAGGTCGAGCTCGGCGCCCGCCTTCCGCATGTTCTTGTGCGCCGTGGCGAGCACCCCCACCGCGAGGCTCGGCATGAAGTCGACGTCGCTCAGGTCGACGACGAGCGACTCGGAGAAGTCGTGGGAGTACTTCTGCAGGGCATCGCGGAAGCGCGGGCCGGCGAGCTCGTCGATCGTGCCGCTCACGCGCACGGTTCGGCTGGGCTCGTCGTAGTCCGCACTGAAAGGTCGGTCCAACACGCGCGCCATCGTAGCCGAGGACGGTTCGGGGCCGGTGCCTACCCGAAGCGGATGGCCACCACGGTGGTGTCGTCGTCGCGTTCGCCGGGCACTGCGTCGACGAGCGAGTCGACCCACGCGCCGAGGTCTGCGCCCGGGCCCGTGCCGCCCGCCCGCCGGAGGATCTCCGAGGCCTCGACCATGTCGATCTTGCGTCGCTCGACCAGTCCGTCGCTGAACAGGACGAGGGTGGAGCCGGGCGGTACCTCCACGGCCGTGGGCTGGGCGCGACCCTCGCCGAGGCCGAGCAACGGCCGCGCGGTGACCGGGACGTCGTGGGAGGAGGTGCCGTCGAAGAGCAACGGGAGGGGGTGCCCTGCGCTCACGAGCTCGACGCGGCGACGGGGTGCGTCGACCAGGGCGATCAGCGCCGTGGCCACCCGCTCGTCGATCAGGCCGGACATCAGGCGGTCGAGGCGGTCCAGGCAGGTGCCGGGGTCGTCCCCGGCGAAGAGGTAGGCGCGCATGGCGGTCCGGATCTGGGTCATCGCCCCCACGGCGTCGACGCCGTGGCCCGCGACGTCGCCGACCACGAACGCGACACGGCCGTCGGCTTGCTCGACGGCGTCCCACCAGTCGCCGCCCAGCTGCAGGGTGGAGGCAGGGTGGTACCGCGCGACGACGTCGATGCCGTCGACCTCGGGGAGCTGCTCGCGCAGGATGGATCGCTGCAGCGACTCGGCCACGGCGATCTGCTCCCGCGACCGCTGCATCATCAGTCCGTTGACGTGGGTCTGCAGCCCGGTCGCGGCGTCGGCCTGCCACGACTCCCAGGTGGCGCTGTGCCCGCGCACGACCTGCTGCCACTTCTCGAACGACTTCCGCGGGGAGAGCCGGACGCCCGGCCCCTCCTGTGCGGCGATCTCCTTGTTCGTCGGGTCGCCGCCCCAGTCGACCACCTGCTCGAGCTCTGGACGGAGCCACAGCAGCCAGCTGTCCGGCCCGGCGCCGATGCACAGCGCCCCTGCGGCGGTCGACGACTCCTGGGCGAGCGCCGGGTCGAGCCGGGCGAGGTGGTCGCTGGCGACCACGTCGCCGCTCGGCCGCAGCAGGCGCGCGATGCGACGCACGACGTCGGGCGAGGGCACGTGGCCGGCGGTGTGCAGCTCGCCGTCGTGGCACATCGCCACGCCACCCGCCTCCATCAGCCGGAGCAGGTCGGGGTCGTTGACCAGGCCGTCGAGGGGGTCCCCACCGACGGCGGAGAGGCGGGCGGTCATCCGGCTGAGGGTCGACTGCGCGGACAGTGCGGCCTCCCGCTGGTCGGAGCGCTCACGCTCGGCGACCATCTGCGAGGCCACCTGGCCGAGGAACTCCGCGGCGGCGCGCGCGTCCTGGCTGGGTCGGTGGGGTCCGGAGTAGTGGTGGCAGGCCACCAGTCCCCACAGCTGGTCGTCGACGAGGAGTGAGACCGACATCGAGGCGGTGACGCCCATGTTGGTGAGGTACTCGACGTGGATCGGCGACACGCTCCGGAGGGTGGAGTGGGAGAGGTCCAGGGGAGCGCCGGTGGACGGGTCGAGGACGGGATGGAGGGGGACCGGGGTGTAGCTGATGTCGGCGATGAGGCGGGTCCAGTTGACGGTGTAGAGCCGCCGGGCCTGTGCGGGGATGTCGGTCGCGGGGTAGTGCAGGCCCAGGAACGGGTTGAGGTCCGCACGACGCTCCTCGGCCACCACCTCGCCGTTCCAGTGCTGGTCGAACCGGTAGACCATCACACGGTCGAAGCCGGTGATCTCGCGGACCTCGACGGCTAGCTGGGCGGTGAGCTCGTCGACCGTCGTCGAGGAGGCGAGGCGGCCCATGGCGCTGCGGGCCGAGCGGTACGACATGGGCAGCACGCGTGCCCGGGCGAGTGGCTCCAGCTCGACCACGAGCCGGTCCCCTGAGAGGTGGACCCCGACGTCCACGGTCCCCTCGGCGAGCAGGCCGGTGCTGTGCGGCGGCAGCAGGAGGGTGAGCGGCTCGCGGGCCGGTGCGAGCTCCTCGTGCTGCTGGATGGCCGTGGCGGCCGCCTCGCCGATCAGGTCGGCCAACGGGCGGTCGAGGGCGTCGTCGAGCGGGACGCCGAGCATCGCCTCGACATTGGCCGAGACCATGACCGTGCGGGTGGTCTGGCGGTCGACCGCGAGCAGGAGTCCGTGCGGCTGGACCGCGCCCGGGACGTGGATCGGCTCGCGGTCACACGTCTCGAGGTCGACGGCGCCGTACGCGGGCGTGTGCGGCGATGCCGTCTCGGTCACGAACGCTCCATCGGCAGTCGCAGCAGGTCAGGTGCAGGTTACCGGCCGTCTGGGGGTGCCGCTTCACCCGGTGGTGTGTCCGAGAGCTGCTGGCTCGGCGTCCTCCTACGCCTGCCGGCGGAGGGTCTCCAGGACCTCGTCGAGGGCGGCGGCGAGCGCCGCCGGACCGTCGTGGACGAGCGCCGCACCGGCGTCGCGCAGCTCGGCCGTGGAGAACCCGCCGGTGAGGAAGCCCACCACCGGGATGCCGGCGGCTGCCGCAGCCTTGGCGTCCCAGACGGAGTCGCCCACGGCGAAGGAACGGGTCGCGTCGACCCGTGCGAGGCTGGCGGCCAGCAGGTCGGGGGCGGGCTTGCTCTCCTCGGCCTCGGAGCCGGACACCGTCTCCTGGATCAGGTGGGCACCCGGCACGAGGTCGAGCAGCCGGTCGGTCTGCTCCCGCTCGCCGGAGCTGGCGAGGACGACGTCGAGCCCGGCGTCCCGCAACGCCTCGAGGAGGTCGCCGGCGCCCTCGAGCACGGTGATCTCGTGGAAGTGGGCGTCGATGTGCTGCCCGTGCCGAGCCCGGAGCTCGTCGCCGACCGAGCGCTCGACGGACTCGTTGCTGACCGCGGTCACGAGGCGGTCGCCGCCCATCCCGATGGCGCGGTGCAGACGATGGGCCGGGACGTCGATGCCGACGTCGCGGAAGGCCGCCTTCCAGCAGGCGACGTGCACGTAGACGGAGTCGACCAGGGTGCCGTCGAGGTCGAGCACGACGGTGTCCGGGCGGCGTCCGGTCGGTTGGCTCATGGAGTCGGTCCTCGGAGATCGGCCGGGAAGTGACAGGGGTCCGGCGCTCGGGCGCCGGACCCCGGTCTACGACGTGCCGACGGTCCCTCGGCAGTCACCTGGGCCTGCGTAAGTCCCGTACCGGTGACCGTCGGCAGGGGGCCAGTACCCGGGTCGGGCGAGTGCAATCACCTCGATCGTCGTTCGCACGCGGTTTCACCCGTTCGGGTGGGCGGCGCGGACGTCAGGCGGGCTCGGCCGGCTCGAGCGACTCGCGGTACGGCATGCCGGTGATGAACAGGACCCGGTGGGCGATGGACCGCGGAGCGGCGACCAGCGTGAAGTCGGTACCCGCGGCCTCGGAGTCCTTGAGGCCGGTGGCGAGCACTCCGACCGCGACGCTCGGCAGGAAGTCGACGTCGGTGAGGTCCACGGCCAGCGGCCGCCGGTGCTCCTCGGAGTGCTCGCGGATCGCGGAGCGCAACGCTGCGACGGCGTACTCGTCGATGGACCCGCCGAGGGTGAGCACACCGTCGGCGTAGGAGGACGAGAAGGGCCTTTCCAGCATGGCTCGACCCTAGCCCGGTCTGCGGACGAGCGCCGCACCCGATTCCTCACCCGTGTGGGTGGTTCTGCTCCTGCCGCGGGCCCCCTGCGGCGCCAGCGGCGGAGCCTCGACGTGCCGGAGGTTTTGCCGGTGCTGGCGACGGTCACTGGGGCGCCATGACGCTGGTGAACGCCGAGCAGGCCGCCCGGCCCGGGGGTGGCCTCCAGGGACGCCGCAGCAGGCAGGTCGAGGGCTTCCTCGACTGCCGTGGTGTGTGGCAGCCCCTCGAGGCGGCCGACGAAGCCACCCGGGTGCTGGACGAGGGGCGCGACTGATGCTGCTGCCCAAGGCCCGAGGAACGCTCAGCGACCAGTTGTTCGCCGCCCTGCGGGAGGAGCCCGGGACACTCGTGCCCCAGTCGGCCGCCGCGGACGGCGCCGAGGACCGGGCGATCGCCCTGTGGACGTGCTACGAGCTGCACTACCGCGGCTTCGAGGACGTCGACGACCGCTGGGAGTGGGCGCCCGACCTGCTCCGCCTCCGCGGCGAGCTCGAGGAACGGCTGGAGGCCGAGCTGCGGGAGCGCTACGCCGCCCACCGGCCCACGCGCACCGACGACCTCGCCCGCGACCTGTTCGCCTACATCGCCGGCCACGACGGGCCCTCCATGGCGCGGTACGTCCGGACGGACGCCACGGAGAGCCAGGTCCTGGAGCTGCTGCGGCAGAAGTCGATCTACCACCTCAAGGAGGCCGACCCCAGCGCGTGGGTCGTGCCGCGCCTGCCGACGGGCCCGAAGGCGGCCCTGATGGAGCTGCAGTTCGACGAGTACGGCGACGGCAACCCCGCCCGCTTGCACCAACACCTCTTCCAGCGCGGGCTCGAGGCCGCCGGCCTCCGGTCGGAGTACGGCGCATACGTCGACGAGGCCACGCTCGCGGTGCTGGAGTCCAACAACGTGCAGTCGTTCCTGGGCCTCCACCGCCGGCTGCGCGCGGCCTCGCTGGGGCATCTCGCAGCGTTCGAGGCCACCAGCTCGATCCCGTCGCGCCAGATGGCCCAGGGGCTGGAGCGCCTGGGCTTTCCCGACGAGATCGTCGACTACTACCGCGAGCACGTCGAGGCCGACGCGGTGCACGAGCAGCTCGCCGTCCGGGACATCTGCGCACCGTTGGTCCGGGCCGAGCCGGCGTTGGCCGACGACGTCTTCCTCGGTGCCTTCACCTGTCTCGACACCGAGGACCGGCAGGCGCGGGACCTCTTCGACAAGTGGGGTGTCGAGCAGTGACCGCCGAGCCGCTCGACCAGCGCGGGGACCAGCCGGTGCGTGCCTCGGACCGGTCGGCCGAGCCACCGGACGTGGAGGAGCGTCCCACGATCGTGCTGTGCCCGGAGGGGCCCATGCTGGTGCGCGGCGACGTGGTCGTCGAGGACGACGACGGCAACCGCCACCGCACCGAGCGCCCGGTCAGCGCGATCTGCCGCTGCCACCGGTCGGCGACGAAGCCGTGGTGCGACGGGACGCACAAGCTGTTGCCGAAGAAGCTGCGCCCTTGAGGTCGCCGCGGGCCGACAGCCCGCGGTCAGCCGGGCCGGCGCGCCGGGTGGGTCACTCGCGCACGAACCGCGCGACGACGCCCCGCTCGAAGGTGCGGACCTCCTCGAGGCGGAGCTCGCGGTCGGCGGCGAGGGTCGCGTCGACCGCTCGAACCTGCTCGGAGGTCCCGAGCTGGATGAGCAGCGATCCGTTCCTCGCCAGCCGGCCGGCGGCCACGTCCACGCAGGCAGCAGCCACGACCAGGCCGTCGTCCCCGCCGTCGATGGCCAGCAGCGGGTCCTCCGGATAGCGGCTGGTCTCCGCGGCAGGGACCCAGGGCGGGTCGGCGACCACGAGGGCGTAGGACTCGCTGGGCGGGACCATCACCGCGAGGTCGCCCTGACGGACCTCGACCCGGTCGGCCATGCCGGCGGCCGCCGCGTTCTGGAGGGTCCAGGCGCACGCGACCGGGTTCGCGTCGACGCACACGAGCCGGCGGTCGGAGGCGTGGACCGCCAACAGGCCGATCTGCCCGGCGCCGGCGCACAGCTCGAGCACCGGCCCCGGGTCGGCCTCGACCAGGAGCTCGGCCGCCCAAGCCGACTGTGCCGCGGTCCACGGGCGTGGCCGGAGGACGCGCTGGTCGAAGCCGATCGTCAGCGGGCCGAACTCGACGTGCTCACGGAGCGCGGTCGTGGGGTCGGCGGTCACTGGACGGGGCCGGTCACGACATCGGCCACCAGGCCGGTCACGATCTGCGGCGCGGGCGAGTCCGGGCCGAGGTCCTCGCCGTCGGCCTCCGTGCCGCGGACCGCCGCGATGATGAAGTACGCCGCACCGACGATGACGATGAGGAAGAGGATCGCTGCCGCGATCAGGTACGACGCACGCCGGTTGCCACTCGTCTCCTCGGTCATGCTGCCTCCTCGTGTCGGTGACTCTGCATGAGCGCCCTGTGTCCCCTTTGCGCGCGCTCCATGCCCGGCGCGGGCTGTGGCCGGTGGCTCCGGTGGCCACCCGCGGTCCGGGCGGGCAGGTCGACGCGGCGGGGTGTGGTGGGATGAGGTCATGCCACGGTCTGGAGAGAGCCGCCCCGTGCGGATCGCGATCATCAACGACTACGAGCTGGTCGTGGCGGGCGTGGCGGCCCTGCTCTCGGGGTTCCGCGACCGCGTCGAGGTGGTCGAGCTGGACAGCCGCGTCCCCGTGGTGAGCGACGTCGACGTCGTCCTCTACGACTCCTACGGCCAGGTGCAGGGCGACCGGATCGACATCGCCGCCCGGCTCGACGGCACGGACGCGAAGTTCGTCGTCTTCAGCTGGAACGTCGAGCCGGACCTCGTGCAGCGGTCGCTGGCCAACGGCGCGGCCGGGTACTTCTCCAAGGCGCTGACCACCGAGGAGCTGGTGGAGAGCCTCGAGCGGGTCCATGCAGGCGAGACGGTCGTGCCGGACCGCGAGCGCCCGGAGGAGGGTGGCGAGTTCGGCCGGTGGCCAGGCATCGAGGTGGGGTTGAGCCAGCGCGAGTCCGAGGTGCTCGCCCTGATCACCCAAGGGCTGTCGAACCAGGAGATCGGCGACCGGGCCTACATCGGCATCAACACGGTGAAGACCTACGTGCGGACGCTCTACCGCAAGATCGGTGTGACGCGTCGCTCCCAGGCGGTCCGGTGGGGCATGGAGCACGGCTTCGCCCCGGATCGCGTCCGGCACGTCGACGGCCGGACCGAGCGGCTCACCTGACAGGCGCCCGGCCCGGCCGTCGCAGTCGGCCGGTGCGTCAGCCGCTGACGCGGCCCTCGACGACGTACGCCAGCCGGCGCAGGGTCTCGACGTTGCGCCAGGCGAGCTGGACGTCGCGCAGCGGCTTGGGGATCAGGCGCCCGGGACCCTTGGTCGCGTCCTCTTCGATGGTCACCTCGGTCTCGGTCCCCGCGGCCTCGATGATGATCCGCACCGTCGCCTCGCCGGCGGGCCAGGCCCGAGCCCGGAGCTCCAGCAACGACGGCGGTTGGACGCGGAGCACCTCGGTGTTGTCGTCGATGAGCGCCGGCCAGGTGCCGACCGAGTGGTAGAGGCGGCTGCCGGCCTGCGGCCAGGCGTCGTCGACCTCGCGCATGCGGGAGGCCCCCACCACCCACAGCGGGTAGAGCCAGCCGTCGGCCAGCACCTCCCAGACCTGGGCCGGCGTGGCGTGGATCCGGCGGGTGTTGCGGCTCACGGGGTGAACACCACCTTGACCCAGCCCTCCTCCTTGGACCGGAAGTTGGCGTAGGCCTCAGGGGCGGCGTCCAGCGGCAGGTGGTGGGTCGCGAAACCCTCGGTGCCGAGCGGGTCGGCGTCGTCGGTCAGCAGCGGCAGGATGTCGTCGGACCACCGACGCACGTTGGCCTGGCCCATCCGTACCTGCAGCTGCTTGTCGAACATCTGCATCACCGGCATCGGGTCCATGGCGCCGCCGTACACGCCGGAGATCGAGACGGTGCCACCACGGCGGACGCACTCGATCGAGGCGTGGAGCGCGGCCAGCCGGTCGAACCCGGCGTTCATCATCAGCGGCTTCGCGACCGCGTCCGGCAGGAGTCCGACGGCCTTGATCGCGGCCTCGGCGCCCGGGTTGCCGTGCGCCTCCATCCCGACCGCGTCGATGACCGAGTCCGCCCCACGGCCGTTGGTGCGGCTGCGGACCTCCTCAGCGAGGTCGTCCACGGCGTCGAGGTCGATGGTCTCCGCGCCCCGAGCCCGGACGCGCTCCAGCCGCTCGGCGACCCGGTCCACCACGATCACCCGGTGGCCCTCGTGCATGGCGATGCGGGCGGCCATGTCACCGATCGGACCGGCGCCCATCACCAGCAGCACGCCGTCGTCGGGCAGCTCGGCGTACCGGACGCCCTGCCAGGCGGTCGGCAGGACGTCGGAGAGGTAGAGGAAGCGGTCGTCGGACGGGCCCTCGGGGACCTTGATCGGCAGCGTGTCGGCGAACGGGACCCGAAGGTACTCCGCCTGGCCGCCCGGAACCTGGCCGTAGAGCTTGCTGTAGCCGAAGAGGCTCGCTCCCGTGCCGTGCTCGTGGTTCTGCGTCGTCTCGCACTGGCTGTGCAGGCCGCGCGAGCAGGTCCAGCACGTGCCGCAGCTGACGTTGAACGGCACGACGACGCGGTCGCCCACCTTGAGGTCGCTGACGGCGCTGCCCACCTCTTGCACCACCCCCATCGGCTCGTGGCCGACGACGTCGCCCTGCGTCATGAACGGGCTCAGTGGCTCGTAGAGGTGGAGGTCCGAGCCGCACAGCCCGGTGGAGGTCACCTTGATGATGGCGTCGGTCGGGTCGACGATGCCCGGGTCCGGGACCTCCGTCACCTGCATGTCGCGGGTTCCCTGCCAGGTCACTGCCTTCATGTGTCTCCTCCGGTCGGCCGCGAGGCCGGGACGACGTCGTGGTCTCGTCCCGAGGTACCCGTCGCTCGCGGCGGGCAACCGGCCGCGTGGACCTGACCCGGCGTGTCGTCTCATGGCCGCGAGCGGCTCGGGTACCGGCACCCCATGACCGACCTGCGCTCACTCGTCCTCGTCTGCACGCTCAAGCCGAGCTCCTCCGGGAGCAGCTCGAGCTCCGACCTCATCGGGCGACAGGTGCTCGACCGGCTCACCGCCCACGGCGCGCCCGGGGAGGTCGTCCGCGTCGTGGACCACCAGGTCCGCTTCGGCGTGACGACCGACGAGGGGGACGGCGACGAGTGGCCGGCGATCCGGGAGAAGATGCTCAACGCCGACATCTTCGTCATCGCCACCCCCATCTGGCTCGGGCAGCCGTCGTCGGTGACGAAGATGGTGCTCGAGCGGCTGGACGCCGAGCTGGGGGAGACCGACGAGGAGGGGCGCATGCTCACCTTCGGCAAGGTCGCCGCGGTCGCCGTCGTCGGCAACGAGGACGGCGCCCACCACACCGTCGCGGAGTGCCTGCAGGCGCTCAACGACACGGGGTTCTCCATCGCGGCCAACGGCAGCACCTACTGGGTCGGCGAGGCCATGCACGGGACCGACTACCAGGACCTCGACGAGACGCCCGACGTCACGGCCGGCACCAACGACACCGCGGCGAAGAACTCCGTGCACCTGGCCCGGCTGCTGAAGGCGGCGCCCTACCCCGGCTGAGGCCGTGGCCTCATCCCCAGGGGTGGGTGATGAGGTCCGCGGGCATGGGCACCGGGGTGCGGACGGAGCGACCGTCGCTGCTGGGTCGCCCAGCGGGAAGCTTCCCCGATCACCACCCTCGACTTCTGTCCGGAGGCACCTCTTGGAACTCCTCGACGGTCGTTACGAGATCCGTGACCTGCTCGGCCGAGGAGGCATGGCCGAGGTCCACCGAGCCCACGACCGCCTGCTCGACCGTGAGGTGGCGGTCAAGGTGCTGCTCGACCCGGTCGTGGGCGAGGTCGACGCCGCACGGCACCGGTTCGCCGCCGAGGCCCGGCTGCTGGCCGCGCTCGACCACCCGGCGATCGTCACGCTGCTCGGCGCGGGCACGTCGGGCGGGCGCCCGTACTTCGTCATGGAGCTCGTCGACGGCGGCACGCTGTCCCACCGGCTCTCCGGGGAGCGGCTCGACCCCGCGGTCGCCGCCAGCATCGGCAGCCATGTCGCGGACGGCCTCGCCCACGCCCACGCCAGGGGAGTGGTGCACCGCGACGTGAAGCCCGGGAACGTGCTGCTCGGCACGGACGGCCGCGTGCGCCTGGCGGACTTCGGGATCGCCCGGATGCTGGGCGAGGCCGCCGGTGTCACCGGCACGGGCACCACCGTCGGCACGGTCGCCTACCTCGCCCCCGAGCAGGTGCGAGGGGACCGGGTCACGCCGGCCGCCGACGTCTATGCGCTCGGCCTGATGCTCCTCGAGGCGATCACCGGCACCCGGGCCTATCCCGGCACCTCGACCGAGGCCGCGCTCGCCCGCCTGCACCGCAGCCCGACCATCCCGGTATCGCTCCCGCACGGCTGGCCGCGGCTGCTTGCGGCGATGACCGCGACCGACCCGGCCGAGCGACCCACCGCGACCGAGGTCGCGTCAGCCCTCCGGATCCTCGCCCGGGGCGGGGCGGTCCTGGCCCCGCTCGGGACCGGCACCGACACGGTCACCGTCGAGGTGCCCCACACCCAGTCGGTCCCCGTCGCCGGTCGCCGACCGGCCCTCTCCCGCTACCGGATCGCCGCGGCCGCGGCCGTCGCGGTGGTCGCGTCGGTCGCGGGCGGGGCGGCGCTCGCCCCGGACGCCGCGGTGAGCGACGAGCGGCCGATCGCCCCCGTGACCAGCGGCGGCCCCTCGACGGAACCGACCTCGCCCGAGAGCATCCGGGAGGTGAGCCACCAGCCGACCGGCCGCCCCGCGACCTCCCCGCCCGCGACCGACCCGCCCGCGACGGACCCGGCGACGGCCGGGACCGCTGCCCCACCCGACCGCCGCAGCTCGTCCAGCGGCTCCGCCGAGCCCCAGCCGCGTGACCGAGACGTCGGCAAGCCGAAGCATCGCGGTCGGGGTCACGATCGCCCGGACCAGGTGCACCAGCAGCCGCCCGGCCACGCCACGAAGACCAAGGGCCGCGGCGGACGCTCGCACGCCGCGCCCGGCCGGCGCTGACCCGCGGCGCTGTGCGCGACCGCGCCTCGCGCTCCTCAGGAGCAGCGGGGGCAGACCAGGCGCACGGGCACGTCGGCGCAGAGGGGGCCTCCGGCGACGACGGGCTCCGCCGCGTCGGTCAGGCGCGGCACCATGGCGCCGCCGCACCGCGGACACGTGGTGCCCGACGGATCCGCTACGGACGCGCGGCGGGTGATCGTCGTCTCTTCTCCCTCTCCCATGCGCCGTCCGGTGCCCGAGAGACGCTCGTCACCCACTCACCCGGCGGGGTGGGCGCAGCCACCACCCCTCAGTGCGAGGCGGTCTCACTGACGAGACGGGCCAGGAGCCGGCGGGAGCGCGCCGCCTCGGGGATGGCTCGGGTCATCCAGACGTGGAACATGGCCGGGACCTCCAGGACGTCGAGCTCCGTGGTCCTGGCCCGCAGCCGGTCGGCCAGCTCGTCGACCGCAGGCCGGAGGATGTCCTGGTCGCCCACGAGGACGTGCAACGGCGGGAGCCCGTCGAGGTCGTCGCGGAGGGGGTCGACCAACGGGTCTGTCGTGGGTCGGTCACCGGCCCACCACCGGGCAGCGGCGCGCAGACCGGACGACGCGAGCATCGGGTCGCTCGCCTCCAGCTCCTCGATCGACTCCTCGCCGAGAGTGGGGTCGAGCCACGGGCTCAGGGCGACGACCCGGTCGGCCTGGGAGCCGCGCTCGTCCCGGAGGCAGCGAGCGAGCACCAGCACGAGGGCGCCTCCCGCTGAGTCACCCATGAGAACCAGGGGCAGGTCGTCCGCGACGACCTCCCGGGCCAGGTCGAGCAGGCGCGGCAGCCCGTCGTCGACCGACGCGCCAGGAGCGAGCGGGTACGCCGGCACGACCACCTCCGCGGCCGGGTGCCGGGCGGACAGGGCGCGCACGAGCCGCCAGTAGTCGGCGGTGAGCGGGTGGACGTAACCCCCGCCGTGCACGTAGAGCACCCGCACCCGGGGCGCCTCGCGGCGCGGCCGGACCGACCACACGGTCATGCCGTCGCGCACCGTGGTGGTGACGACGCGGGTCCACCGGGTGACTCGGGTCGGCGGTGCGTCACCCCGCCGCTGCAGCCCGAGCGCCTTCGCCCGCGTGTTCCCCGCGCCCTCGAACGCGTCCTTGTCGCGACGGGCCCACATCCCCCGTACGTAGACCCGCGTCCACAGGCTCTGCGATCGGTCGTCGACGATCCACCGCACGGTCATGGCGGACCGGTGACCAGCGTCCAGACGACCATGCGAGGGGCTGGTGCGGGCCCCGGTGGAGGGGGGCGGTCAGTCCACGAAGGGCAACGCCGGGTAGCTGCGGATCTCGGCCTCGGTGCCGGAGACGTAGCTGAAGGGCCGCCACTGTGCCGTCAGCAGCTTGTGCCGGGGCTGGGCCATCGGTGGGTTCCGTCCGTTGCTGCCGACCGTCGTCGTCGCGGAGGTGTAGAGGTCGCCGCAGAAGGCGCCCACGAAGCGGGCGGCGCCGAGGTCCGCGTCCGGGTGGTCGCTGACCAGGCGCATCCGGGTGTGGATGGCCACCTGGGTCCCGACGGGGATCGGGATGCGCGGGTAGCAGCCGCTGTAGAACCAGTGCCCGACCGAGGACGTGGAGGGTCCTCCCGTGGCCGTCGTGAGCGGTAACGCGTCCCAGGAGTGGCCGTCCGCCTCGGTGCGGAAGTCCGTGGACGCGCTCATGGCGCGCACCTTGCTGTAGTTGGCGCCGGACCAGTAGCCGCCCTCGAAGTTCTTCACGTCCTCGCGGGTGCCACGTACCCGGCGCCACGCGGTCGCGCCGGCGTCGAGGTGGTACACCTCGGGCAGGTCGACCTGGACCCGCACCCGCCGCTCACCGGTGCCGCCCGCCGCGGGGGCGACCTGACCCCAGACGTTGTGGTGGGTGTAGGTGATGCCCTCGAAACCGGGGTTGGTCGAGTCGTTGGGGCGGGGGCCGGGGCGTGCACCGGCGTACCAGTCCCAACCCACGTTCACGCCGGCCAGCGCCGCCTCGTGGGCGCCCCAGCCGGGGAACTTCGTGTCGTGGCGCAGCGGTGCGCCGTACATGTCGTGGACGACGTCGTCGAGCGTGCACGTCGGCTCGGCCGGCGGCGGCGGGGGCGGCGCGACCGGGATGGCCGGCCAGACCTTGGAGCCGCCACGGTAGACGGCGCGAACGGGCTTCGAGCCGAGGAACACCGCCCCGGCGCTGTCCAGCGCGACCACGTCAGTCGACGATCACGTAGAGCGTGTCGGCGTCCGGCGACGGCAGGGCGTCGTAGGCCGCCTGGCTGAGGACCACCGGAGCGGCGACCGTGTCGCCGACCGGCTCCAGCGGGAGGGAGCCGACCAGGGCGTACCGCGCGTCGAGGCGCGAACGCACCGGGTCCTGCTCCACGGCGTCGGGCAGGACCGAGCTGAGGAGCCGCTCCTCGAAGGCCGCGAGGCGCTGGTCGACGATGCGCTCCACCGCCCGGCGGGTCAGGCTGGCCCGCCGCGCGATCATGCGCGCGACGCCCTTGTCGGTCGCCCGGCGGGCGACCTTGGCCTCGGCCGGCGCGGGGGCCAGGACGAGCGCACCGGTCGCGCCGGTGGCGCCCACGGCAGCCACGCGCCAGGCCTGTCGGCGGCTCACGGACGGGGAGGAGCCGGTGGGCTCCACGGTCGGGGCCTGCTGCAGTCGGGTCACGACGTCTCTTTCTCGATGGCGCTCTCGCGCTTGCCTCACTCTTGCCCCCACCGAGCACTCAACCGGCATCCGCAGCGGTTCGGGGCGGTTCGCGCCCTCAACCGCCCGTTCGTGCCATGGGTCGTGACCAGCCCCAGTGGCGGCATGGTCCGAACGGGTGGTGCGGCGGCGGTCGCACGGACGACCGAGACTGGTCTGGACCGGCGGTCGTGGTGGTTTGCCGGAGCGCGCGGGAGGCAAGGGGTCTAGACAAGGCCTTCATGGGGAACGCCAGCAGCAGGTTGGCGTCGGCCTGAGAACCGAAGGACACACAGATGCGCATGCTCTCCCGCGCGGTGAAGCTCACCGCGATCGCCTCGCTCCTCTCCGTCGCCGCCGTCGCACCGGTCCACGCCGGCAACAGCGGCACGACCGAGGGTTGCACGCCGGGCTACTGGAAGAACCACACCGAGAACTGGTACGAGAAGCCGGACCTGAAGATCCCGTCGAACCTCGGTCTGGAGAAGCCGTGGGCCGGCTTCGACGTCAGCAAGGCGCTCGAGGGCGACACGCTCCTCGACGCGCTCAAGTACAGGGGCGGCAAGGGCGCCGAAGGTGCGGAGCGGATCCTGCTCCGCGCTGCTGTCGCCTCCTGGCTGAACGCCGCGCACGAGGAGCTGGAGTTCCCGCTCCGCCGGGACGGCGGAAGCGACCCGTTCGTCCCGCGGGTCAACGCGGCCATCGCCTCCGGGGACCGCGCGCAGATGCTCGACCTGGCCGCCGAGCTGGACCGGGTGAACAACCTGGGCTGCCCGCTCTGAGCTGAGCGCCAGCAGGGAAGAGCGAAGCGGGGGGGGGGGGGGGGGGGGGGGGGGGGGGGGGGGGGGGGGGGGGGGGGGGGGGGGGGGGGGGGGGGGGGGGGGGGGGGGGGGGGGTGAGAAGGAGACCGGCCGCCGGATCGGGATCGCGCCGGAGACGAAGCACCCGACGTACTTCGACTCCATCGGCCTCTCCCTCGAGGAGCCGCTCGCGCGGAACCTGCGGCGCCACGAACGTGACGGCCGG